>NZ_JBSHAP010000025.1:34488-86524 GCF_053611565.1 Kitasatospora sp. NPDC054795 | reverse complement strand
GCCCGGTTACATTCCGAACCCGGAAGCTAAGCCTTACAGCGCCGATGGTACTGCAGGGGGGACCCTGTGGGAGAGTAGGACGCCGCCGAACAATTCTTCAGAAGAACCCCCATCCGGGATCCGGATGGGGGTTCTTCGCGTTTCCGGGACGGTCGAATGCCTCGGAACAAGCCCTGGAATGAGGACCGCCCGCTCGCCGGAGTGGCGAGCGGGCGGGGCCCGGCCCGCGGTAGGCGGTGGCATCGGCCCGAACTGGCAGCATGTCCCCATGGACGCAGTGGACCTGGGTGAGTTCGTCGTGCGGCGCGGCAGGGAGGCCGACGCGGACGCGTTGGTCGGTATCGACTCGGTCGCGCTCGAAGGCGACGAGGACCGGGCGGCGAGCATCCGCGGGTGGTGCCGACAGGGCCCGATCAGCCCGGTGTTCGTGGCGGAAGGCGCGTCCGGCCCGCTCGGCTACTGCGTCGTCGAGGACACGTTCTTCGAGCAGGGCTTCGTCACGATGCTGATGGTCGGACCGTCCGCTCGTGGCTCCGGTGTCGGCCGTCGGTTGCTGGACGCCGCGGCGGCCTCCTGCGAGACCCCGAAGCTGTTCACCTCGACGAACGTCTCCAACCATCCGATGCGGCGGCTGCTGCAACGGGCCGGGTGGCGGCCGGCCGGCCTTCTCCACGGCCTCGACGAGGGCGACCCGGAACTGTTCTACCTCCATCGACCGCGGAGCGGCACGTCCGGATCTCCGACGCCGACCGGTCTGCGACCCGGCCGGGTGGACGAGTCCGCGGCGCGTCTCGACAGCGCCTGGGAGTGGTGGCACGCCGCCATCGAGGATGCCCAGGAGGGCCTCTGGACCCGCACCGCCCTCGAACGGCAGGTGATGGACGACCTCGCCGCCGCGACCGTCGGACTCGGATACCTGGACCCGTCCGTCGAACTGCCCCTGCGCAACCGGCTCTGCCGGATCGCCACCTGGGCGGGTGCGCTCCGGCTCGCCGCCCGGGCGGGCGGCTGGGAGCTCGTCCCCGTCACCGGAGTGGTCCCGCCCCGCCCGGCGGGGATGGCCGAACTGCTCTCCTCCGTCCACGCGGTGGGGGAGCAGGGCGAGGCCTGGCTGCGGCGGCTGTCAGCCGACGGGCCGCCACCGAACCGCGCGGTCAACGGGTTCGAGGCCTTCCTCTTCGGCCCGGGCTCGGTCGAGGACCTCCGCCAGTTCTTCTACGACTAGGACCCGCACCGGCCGGCGTTCGCCCCGGTGTTCGTTGTCGGAGGGACCCGGGCGGCTTGGCAAAGAACGGGATCCCTTGTGGATCCTGTTCGGCAAAGACGCTGGTACGCCGGGTGGGTCCCGTCCTACGGTGACGCCGTGAGCAATGATGCGAATGTGCCTGCCGTGCCCGTCGAGGCCTTTGAAACCCCCTACTACGCGGCGGTCTTCACCGCGGTGCCGACCCAGGAGCGGGCCGGCTACAGCGAGACCAACGACCGTATGGAAGACCTGGTGAAGGACATCCCGGGGTACCTGGGGATGGACCACGCGCAGACTCCCGGCGGGCTGTCCATCACCGTCGGGTACTTCCGCGATGCCGACGCCCTCACGGAGTGGCGGACCAACGCCGAGCACCGCGCGGCGCAGAAGCGCGGCCGGGCCGAGTGGTACGAGCGCTACACGCTGCACGTCGCGAAGGTGGAGCGGAGCCACGGGTTCGTGCGGGAGTAGCTCCCCGGAGCCCGGCCGCATCGTCGGGCACGGGACGGCGGGGCGAGGCCCATAACCTGGTGGTATGACGACTCCCTGGCCCGACGAGGCCACGTTCGCCCGCGGTGAGCGGGTGGCACTGACCACCCCGGACCCGCCGCGCCCCGAACTCGGCCACCTGGGCGGCGAGATCCTCGGCACCCGGGGCGTGGTCGTCGAATGCGTCGTCGAGGCCGATGACCGCGACGGTGGCCACGTCGGGCCCGTGTACCAGGTCGAGACCGAGGACGGCAGTCCTTGGCGGCTGCGGCCGGAGTTCCTGAGGTCCCTCGACCGCGGGTAGTCCTTCGTCAGGTCGGTCCGTCCCCGAGACCGTAACCGTGGGGCGGACGGTGCCCGGCCCACTGCTTTACGCCGCCTCCGCCCGACCGGCAGGACCGTTCCTGGAGCAGGAAGCAGGAAGCAGGAAGCAGGAAGCAGGAAGCAGGAAGCAGGAAGCAGGAAGCAGGCCGGGCCGACTTCCTGCTCCCGCGGCTGCTCAGTCCTTGGGCACGAGCGGCGTCAGCGGCAGGGCGACCCGGTTCTCCCAGGCCTGCTCCAGCGCCCGGCTGAACGTCTCCGAGGGCTGAGCGCCCGAGACGCCCAGCCGCCGGTCCAGGACGAAGAACGGCACGCCCGTCGCCCCCATGGCGCTCGCCGTGGCCTCGTCCTCGCGCACCGCCTCGGCGTACGCCTCCGGGTCGGCCAGGACCGCCGCGGCCGCTTCGCCGTCCAGCCCCGCGTCGACCGCCAGCTCGACCAGCCGGCCCGCCTCGAAGGCCGACCGCTCCTCGGCGAAGTTCGCCCGGTACAGCGCGTCCAGCAGCTGCCCCTGCCGGCCGTGCTCCTCGGCGAAGTGCAGCAGGCGGTGCATGTCGAAGGAGTTCGCCGCGTCGCGCCCCTCGCGCAGGTACGGCAGGCCCTCGGCGTGCGCGTTCTCCGCGATCCGGGCCTCCGCCGCCTCGGCCTGCTCCAGGCTCATCCCGTACTTGGCGGCGAGCAGCGGCAGCACCGGACGGGCCTCGTGCGGCGCCCGCGGGTCCAGCTCGAAGGAGCGGTGGACGACCTCCACCTCCTCGCGGTGCGGGAACGCCGCCAGCGCCTGCTCGAACCGGGCCTTGCCGATGTAGCACCACGGGCAGTTGATGTCGCTCCAGATCTCCACGCGCACGGCGCCGCACTCCTTCCAGCCTCGCGCGGACCTCCCGCGCCGACTCCTGCCGGAACGCCTCCGTCCACCTGGATATTTCTCTCACTGAAATATCCAGGTCGGTCGGCGGCCGCCTGTCTCAGCGCCGGTCCCAGGCCTCGCGCTGGGCGGACACCGTGGGGACGGCGGCGACGGCCTCGGCGAGGCGTCCCTGGCGGGCCAGGAAGGCCATGAGGTGCCGACGGGCGTGCCGGCCGTCCGCTTCGAGGGCCTCGTGCACGACGGCTTCGGCCTCCCGGACCCGCCCCTGCTTCTCCAGCGCGTCCGCGTACCGGTTCAGGGCGTCTTCCGCGTGCCGCCGGCGGCCAGCGTGCCGCCCAGGGCCCGCTCGGCGCACGGGGCGGGCAGCTCCAGGACACGGGCGTCACGGTGCTCCCCGTCGGTCGGATGGACCAGGGACTCCAGGATCCAGGGCTCCCCGAGGTGGGGCGTGAGCGCCTCGACGGCCTCATCCACCCGCCCGGTCTCCACCAGCGCCTCGGCGAACCAGCGGCAGTCGTGCGCCGACTTCAGGCCGGCCGCGTCCGGACGCACCAGCGCCAGCCCCTCCTCGATCCGGCCCTGCCGGACCATGATCGTGGCGGACTCCCGTACGGCGAACGGCCAGCCGACCGCGACGGACGGCTCCAGGACCGTCAGGGCCCGTTCGAACTCCCCCACCGCGCACAGCTCGCTGACCGCCATCTCGGCGCAGAACCACTCACCGCGGTCCCGGGCGGTCTCGATCAGCAGCTCCAACTGCCCCTGGCGGGCCAGGTATTCCGCCATCGCAGGCTCTGTTCCGCCGTCGGAATGCCGCTGCCGAGCGAGATCGTCGAGATTCACCGGGCCGGGCTGTGCGACGAGGCAGACGTCCTGCCCGGAGATAATCGGCGGATGTCCGAAACCTTCGTTGACCTGGGATTTGTCACGGCGCCCTCCGGGGTGGTGGTGCTGGCGATGGCCAGCTGGATCGACGAGTGGCCGAGGGTGGGCGAGCCGCTGTCGGTGCGCGCCGCGGCTGCGGCGGAGGCGGGCGGCGGGCACCTCCAGGAGTGGGAGTACGAGGCGGTCGCCGTCCGGGCCGCCGCCGACCGGCCGCTGGCGGTGCGGGCCACCACGGAGCCTTCGGCCTTCGACGAGGAGCCGACGATCGCGACGCTGGAGATCGCCCTCGGCCTGCCCTGGCCCACGGGCGCGGACCCGGCGGTGCCGGTGCTGCTCGGGGACCTGCCGGTCGACCGGGGCGGCATGGCGGTCGGCGACGCCGTGGGGCTGGACGCCTGGACGGGGCTGGAGCACGAACCGGCCGACGGACTCGCGGACCTCTCCTTCTGGGGCCGGTACGGGAAGGACGCGCACGAGCGGTTCGGCGGCGAGCGGCTCTCCCCGCACGGCGGGGAGGACGGGCCGTACGGGTGGCTCGACCTCCCGGTCGCGGAGGCGGTCGCGCGGGAGGTCGAGATCAGCACCTGGCAGGGCGGCCTGCGCGGCAGGGGAGTGGCGACCATGGTGGAGAAGCACGTCGACTACCTCCGCTTCCGGCGGGCCGGCCTGCACCACTCGCTGCACGTGGGCGCGATCGAGGTCGGCGGCTGCCAGGTGCTCGGGATCGACTGGGACCCGGGCGACCACGCCGTCCGGCACCACGGCGGGCGGGACTGCGGCCAGGTCTTCCCGGTCACCCTCGAAGCCGACGGGGCCGGCGGCACGGTCCTGCGCTGGACCATCCCGCCCTACGACCTCGACGAGGGCGAGGACGACTGACCGGGAGCCGCCGGCCGGCCCGCCGTCGGGTCCCAGAGCCCGGCGGCCTCGCCGCGCGCCAGGTGGTCGGCGTAGACGGCGGTCTTCCAGGCGATCAGCGAACGGCACTCCTCCAGCTCCCGGATCCGCTCGTCGACCCGTTGCCGGTGGGCGTCCAGCAGCCGCAGCCGTTCGGCCTCGTTGCCCGGCCCCTGCCGCACCAGGTCGGCGAAGCGGCGGAGGTCGGCGAGCGGCATGCCGGACTCGCGCAGCCTGATGCAGATCTCCAGCCACTGCACGTCGAGCCCGGCGTACCGCCTGCGCCCGCCCGCCGTGCGCCGCACCGGGCCGACCAGCAGGCCCTCGCGCTCGTAGAAGCGCAGGGCGTGCACGCTGAGCCCGGTGCGCTCGGCCACTTCGCCGATGCTGAGTTCCGT
The DNA here is from genome assembly GCF_053611565.1 of Kitasatospora sp. NPDC054795. NCBI lineage: Bacteria > Bacillati > Actinomycetota > Actinomycetes > Kitasatosporales > Streptomycetaceae > Kitasatospora > Kitasatospora sp. NPDC054795. The sequence continues at coordinate 81,417 of NZ_JBSHAP010000025.1, read as the reverse complement.
CATGGCGTCAGAGCATAGGAGCGGGACCGCGGGGCTTGATCTAGACCGCGCTCCACTTCCTACCGTCGTCGCCATGACCGCCACCAGCAAGGCCACCGCCGGCCGGCAGCAGCCGATCGGCTCGCCCTTCTCCGCAGCCAGCACCGCCGAGGACGTCCTGGCGGGCCTCGACCTCTCCGGCCGCACCGCCGTCGTGACCGGCGGCTACTCCGGCCTCGGCCTGGAGACCACCCGGGCGCTGACCGCCGCCGGCGCCACCGTGATCGTCCCGGCCCGCCGCCCGGACACCGCCCGTGCCGCACTCGCCGGAACCGGCGGCCGGGTCGTCCCGATGGACCTCGCCGACCCCGTGAGCGTCCGTGCCGCCGCCGGGCTGATCCGCGAAACCACGGACCGCCTCGACCTGCTGCTGGCCGTCGCCGGCGTCATGGCCACCCCCGAGCGGCGCGTCGGGCCGGGCTGGGAGGGGCAGTTCGCCACCAACCACCTGGGGCACTTCCTCCTCGCGTGCGAGCTGTACCCGCTGCTGGCCGCCGCCCCGGACGGCGCGCGCGTCGTCGTCAACAGCTCCGCCGGGCACGCCCTGACCGACATCCGCCGACACGATCCGCACTTCCGCACCGGCTACGACAAGTGGCTGGCGTACGGCCAGTCCAAGACCGCCAACTCCCTGTTCGCCGTGTACCTCGACGCGCTCGGCCGGGGCGACGGCGTCCGGGCGTTCGCGCTCCACCCCGGGAAGATCATCACCGGGCTCCAGCGGGAGATGACCCGGCGGGAGCAGGTCGAGCGCGGCTGGGTGGACGACCGGGGAAACGTGATCGGCGCGGACTTCAAGTCCCCTTCCCAGGGCGCGGCCACCGGTCTGTGGGCGGCCACCTCCCCGCTGCTCGACGGCCGCGGCGGGCTCTACCTGGAGGACTGCGAGGTCGCCCGCGTCAGCGGCCCGGACACCCCGATGGACGACGGCGGCGTCCGCCCGTACGCCCTCGACCCGGACGGGGCGGCCCGCCTCTGGGAGCTCTCGCTGGCCGCGACCGGCGCCACCCCGGCACCGCGCTGAACCGCCGGCCCGGGCGCCGCTTCAGGGACATCCGGCAGTGCCGCCGCTCACCGGGGACCGGGGAGTGGGAAGTCGGCCCGGCCGACTTCCCACTCCGCGTCGACGTCCCGCTCGCCGGCCCCAGGCCCCCGCTCCCCGGCGAACCGTCAGCAGGAGATGTTGCCGCCGCCGACGTCGGTGCCCAGCACTCCGACGAACTGCCTGTAGAGGTTGATCCGGTCGTTGCGCTGGTCCGGGTTCTTGCCGTCGCACTCCAGCGCGCCGTTGATGGTGCGGATGGTCTCGCCGAAGCCCTTGTTGTTGACGACGGCGTCGTGCGCGGTCATCCGTCCGGCGCCGCTCTGGGTGTTCCAGAACCAGAGGGCGGTCTTCCAGGACGTCGCAGGGTTCTTCTCGACCTGGTACGGGTCGTGCAGCAGGTCGATGTGCAGGGCGTCGCCGGCCGCCTTGTAGTTGAAGTTCCAGCTCAGCTGGAGCGGCCCGCGCCCGTAGTACGCGGACTGCCCGGCCGGACAGCCGTACGGCTGCGAACTGTCGCAGTAGTGCGGGTAGTTGGCGGTGTTCTGTTCGACGACGTACCGCAGGCCGCCGGTCTCGTGGCTGACGTTGGCCAGGAAGGCGGCCGCCTCGCGCCTGCGGGTGGCGGTGTCGCCGGTGGTGGTGAACTTGGGGAAGGCGCCCAGGGCGTTGGTGAGGCCCTGGTAGCTGTAGAAGGAGTTCCGGCTCGGGAACATCTTGTTGAACTGGGCCTCGCTCACCACGAAGGACCCGGCGGCGGAGGCCGGGGCGGTCTGGCCGGCGACGGCGAGGGTGCTCAGCACGGCGGCGGAGGCCGCCAGGGACAGGGTGCGCGAGAGCTTCATCGATCTCCTCGATTCCGTTGGCAGGATTGGCACTTCGCGTGCGAAGAGCCTCCGCCATCTTCGCGGTCGGAAAACATTAAATATGGCCATCGGAGGTCTAAACCACTCGTACGGGTCGTATCCGGTTCGGTCGCTGGACGCCGCCCGCCGGTGGGGCCCACCGGGCTGTCGGCCGCACCGGATAGCCTCCTTCCGAGCAGGACGGCACCACCGGGGGAACGGGGAGCAGGGGCGAATGAGCGGGCACACCGACGACACGGGCGACGAGCGCCTGGCCGCCGAGGGCGAGGTCGCCCTCGCCCGGCTGGCGATCGACTCCGGCGACCTGGCCCACGCCGCCGACCACCTCGGCGACGCGATCCTCGCCGACCCCCAGCTGCCCGAACTGCACGAGGCGCTGGCCGAGTTGTGCGCGGCGGCGGGCGGACCGGCCGCGGCCCGCGAGCTGTTCCCGCTGGATGGCCAGGTGTACCTCGGCACGGTGGCCTGCCGAGCTCACGTGGAGGCCGCCGCCGGGGACTGGGACACCGCCGTCGGCCTGCTCGCCTCCGCCGTCCAGCACGAGCCGGCCCGGCCCTGGGCGCACGCCGCCTGGCTCGCCCGCGAGGACCTGCCCGGCCTGGTCGACCCGGACGCCGTCGCCCAGGCGGTGGCCCGCGCCACCGGCGCGCTGCCCGACCCGCTCCCGGCCGAACCGGCCGGAGCCGTACGGCCGTTCCACGACTTCGTGCAGGCCGTCCTGGCCCGGCACGAGGACCACGTGCCGCTGCTGGCGATGGCCTCCGGCCTGACCCGCCGGCTCGGCGACACCGGCCGCGCCGTCGAACTCGCCGATCGGGCCCACCGGTTGGCCCCCGGCTACCTGACCGCAGTGATGCTCGGCAACGCCCTGCGCTCGGCCGGCCGGCCGGAACGGGCGCTCGCCGTCTGGGAGGCCGAGCTGGCCCGGGCCGCACCGGACCGCGACGACTCCAGCAGTTACCTCGCCGTCGACGTCGCCGAGCTGTACGGCGCCCTCGGGCGCCCCGCCGAAGGCCTGCCCTGGCTCGACCGGGTGCTCGCCGCCGAGCCCGACCACCCCAAGGCGGGCCCGGCCCGGTACGGGCTGCGCCACGCCCTCGACGGCGACCCGGCCCACCTGCTCGGCCTGGCCGACCACCACCGCTCCCACCCCGAGCACGAGTACGCCCAGGAACTGCTGGAACGGCTGAGCCACCGGGAGCCCTGGCTCGGCCTGGTCTCCGGCGCCACCGAGGCCACCGTCAACGTGCTGCACCAGGTGCTCGCCGCCCACGACACCGGCCGCGACACCGAGATCGACTGCACGGCCTCCACCGTGGAGCCGCCCAGCTCGGTGCTGGCCGTCCGGCTCGCGCTGCCGCGTTCCACCGTCGGCTACCGGGCCGTCGGCGAGCCCGACCCCCGGCTGCCGCTGACCGAACCCACCACCCGGATCTGGGCCTGGGACGGCACCGACCCGCGCCCGGCCGTCGCCCCGCCCGCGCCGCGGAGCGCCGAACTCGTCCGCGCCACCGCCGAGATCTTCTGGCCGACCGTCCCCGCCGCCTACGACCACGCCGTCCGGCTGGCCGGACTGCCGCTGGACGACCTGCTCGGCGTCCTGGTCCACCCGCCCGTGCCGCGCGAGGACGAACTCGGCCGCGCCCTGCTCGCCCACCAGCCCGAACTCTGGGTGCGGGCCGTCCAGGTCTTCGCCTGCCTCGGCATCGCCCACCACCGAACCGACCAGCCCTGGGCCGGCTCCGAGCGCCGCCGGGTGCTGCGCGACCTGCTGCTCGGACCGGAGGACTGGGTGGTCGAGGCGGCCGGCTTCGCGCTGGTCGCGATCGGCTGGACCCAGCCGCAGACCCGGGCCGACGTCGCCGCCCTGCTCCAGCAGCGGCTGCACCACGGCGCCCGGGCCCGCCGCACCCGGGCGGTGACGATCCTCCGCTCGCTGTCCGCGCTGGTGCTCGCCGCGCCCTGGACGTCCGACGAGGACCGCGCGCTCGCCCGGCACCTGATGGAGCAGGAGGACGCCGCCGACGCGGGGGCGGAGACCGTACCGGAGGCGGCGGACCAGGCCGGGGCGGCGGAGCACTCGGGGCCCGCGGGGCAACCGGAGGCGGCGGAGCGGTCGGAGGCCGAGCGGGCCGCCGAGGAGGAGCCCCGCCCCGGCCGCCTGCGCCGCCTCTTCGGCCGGGGCTGAGGCGCCGGGGCTGAGGCCGGGTCTGAGGTCGGGGCCGGGGCGGCCCTAACCCATCCCCGGCAGCGGTTCCTGGTCGACGTCGAACCGCGCGACCCGCTCCGCCGGGTCCCGGCACTCCGGTCCCAGCCGCAGCATCCGCGACTCGGGGTCGTGCAGCGGCCGGTGGCAGCGGCGGCAGGTCACCCGCGGGCGGAGGGTCTGCGCGGTGTCCGTCCCGGGAAGCGGCTCGGGGCCGGACGCGCCGGACGCGCGGGTCGGACCGGTCGAGCCGGGCAGGCCGGACGCGCCGGGCAGGCCGGGCAGGCCGGGAGGATTGGTCGGGCTGGTCATGCTGAGACGGTAGCCGCCCACGCCGTCAAGGCCCCTGCCGGTGCGTGAAACGATGGCCCCATGGCGAGCGACCGCAGCAGCGCAGGAGACCCGGCACGCACCCTCGCCCTGCTCTGGGGGCTCACGGCCGAGGAGAAGCCCGGCCGGCGCGGGCCCCGGCAGGCGCGCTCGACCGGTGAGATCGCCACCACCGCGATCGCCCTCGCCGACGCCGAAGGAGCGGACGCCGTCACCATGCGCCGGGTCGCGCAGGAGCTGGGGCTCTCCCCGATGGCGCTCTACACCTATGTGCCCGGCAAGGCCGAGCTGCTCGACCTGATGCTGGACACCGTCTACGCCACGATGCCCCGCAGCACCCCCGCCGACGAGGGCTGGCGCTCCCGGGTCACCGCCGTCGCGGACGACAACCGGGCGCTGCACCGCGCCCACCCGTGGGTCGCCGCCGTCTCCACCAGCCGTCCGCCGCTGGGGCCCGGCCTGATGGCCAAGTACGAGTACGAGCTGCGTGCCTTCGAGGGCACCGGGCTCTCCGACGTCGACCTGGACGCCGCGCTGACCCACCTGCTCGGCTTCGTCCAGACCTGCGCCCGGATGGCCGCCGACGAGCGCGCCGCCCGGCAGGACAGCGCGATGACCGACACGCAGTGGTGGGCGGCCAACGCCGGGCTGCTCGCCCGGGTCTTCGACCCCGAGAGCTACCCGGTCGCCGCCCGGGTGGGTGCCGCGGCCGGCGCGGCGCACGGCGGCGCGTACAGCCCGGACCACGCCTACGCCTTCGGTCTGGCCCGGGTCCTGGACGGGCTCGACGCCCTCATCGCGGGGCGGTAGCCCGCCCGTCGTACTCCTGGCGGGCCGTCTCGACCTCCGGCACCCGCCGCTCCGACCAGTGCGCCAGCGCCGCGACCAGTTCCGCCGCCTCCCGCCCCAGCGGGGTGAGGCTGTAGTCGACCCGCGGCGGGATCACCGGGTGGGCCTCGCGCAGCACGAAGCCGTCCCGCTCCAGCGTCTGGAGGGTCTGGGCGAGCATCTTCTCGCTGACCCCGGTGACCTTGCGGCGCAGTTCGCTGAACCGGTAGCCGCGCTCGTTCAGCGCGCCCAGCACCAGCACGCCCCAGCGGCTGGTGACGTGCTCCAGCACGCCCCGGGACGGGCACATCCGGTCGAAGACGTCGGCGGGGGGCAGCCCGCCGGCCTTCAGCTCGCTTACCTTCATATCAGTACCCTACTTTGAAGTGCGTACTTTCGAAAGGTTAGTGCCACCCCTAGGGTGAGTTTCGAGGCCAGAACCCCGTAGCAACCCCTGAGGAGCACACCATGTACGTCGTCACCGGTGCCACCGGCCAGCTCGGCCGTCTCGTCGTCGAGGGCCTGCTGGCCGAGGTCCCCGCGAGCGAGGTGGCCGTCGCCGTCCGCTCCGCCGAGAAGGCCGCCGACCTGGCCGCCCGCGGCGTGACCGTCCGGGTGGTCGACTACGACAAGCCGGAGACCCTGGCCGGCGCCTTCGCCGGGGGCGACCGGGTGCTGCTGATCTCGGGCAGCGAGGTCGGCCGCCGGATCCCGCAGCACCGGGCCGTGGTGGAGGCCGCCAGGGCCGCCGGGGTCGCGCTGCTCGCCTACACCAGCATCCCGGGTGCGGCCACCTTCCGGCTGGCCGACGAGCACAAGGCGACCGAGGAGCTGATCCTCGCCTCCGGCCTGCCGCACGCCTTCCTGCGCAACGGCTGGTACACCGAGAACTACCTGGGCGACGCGGCCGGCACGGTGGCGCGCGGCGTGGTGCTCGGCAGTGCCGGGCAGGGCCGGGTCGCCACCGCCCCGCGCGCGGACTACGCGGCCGCGGCGGTCGCCGTCCTGGTCGGCGAGGGGCACCGGGGCGAGGTGTACGAGCTGAGCGGCGACGCCGCCTGGAGCCTGCCCGAGCTGGCCGCCGAGCTGGCGAAGGCCTCCGGCAGGCCGGTCGAGCACCGGGACGTCACCCCGGCCGAGCACCTGGACGCGCTGGTCGGTGCGGGCCTGCCGCAGGGCTTCGCCGAGGCCCTGGTGGACGTGGACGCGGGCATCGCGCGCGGCGAGCTGGCCGGCACCCCGGGCGACCTGGCCCGGCTGATCGGCCGTCCGACCGTCCCGCTGGCCGAGTCCGTCCGCGCGGCCCTGAACTCCTGAGGCACCGCGGGCCCGGACTCCCGAGCCGCCGCTCCGGGCATCGGAGCGGCGGAGTGGCGGAGCTGTCCGGCCCGCGAGCAATGTCATGACCAAAATCCGGAAACGGAGATGACAGCCCGCCCTCCCGCCCGCTACCGTCGCCTCGACACACGCGCGCGGGAAGGCACTCGGCCATGGCGGGAACAGACCAGCAGGACTACGGCCGGGGCCTCTGGTCCGGCGTCGCCGCCTACGGCATCTGGGGGCTCTTCCCGCTGTTCTGGCCACTGCTGGAACCGGGTGCCGCCGACGACATCCTGGCCAACCGGATGGTCTGGTCCCTGGTCGCGGTCGTCCTGCTGCTGATCGCCCAGCGGCACTGGGGCTGGATACGCCCGCTGCTGCGCCAGCCCCGCCGGCTCGCCATGCTGGCCGGCGCGGCCGCCGTGATCTCGGTCAACTGGGGCGTCTACATCTGGGCCGTCAACGCCGGGCACGTGGTCGAGACCAGCCTCGGCTACTTCATCAACCCCCTGGTCACCATCGGCTTCGGCGTCCTGGTGCTCAAGGAGCGGCTGCGCACCGCGCAGTGGACGGCGGTGGGCATCGGCGCCGCCGCCGTCGCGGTGTTGGCCGTCGCCTACGGGCAGCTGCCCTGGATCGCGCTCACCCTGGCGCTCTCCTTCGCGACCTACGGCCTGCTGAAGAAGCAGGTCGGGCTGAGCGGGCTGGAGAGTCTGGCCGCCGAGAGCGCCTTCATGTTCCCGTTCGCCCTCGGCTACCTGGTCTACCTGGAGGTCAGCGGGCGCGGCACCTTCGGGCACACGGTGGCCGGCTCGTACGGCTGGGGGCACTCCGGGCTGCTGATGCTCAGCGGGGTGATCACCGCGATCCCGCTGCTGCTCTTCGGCGCGGCCGCCGTCCGGGTGCCGCTGACCGTGCTCGGGCTGCTGCAGTACCTGGCGCCGGTGTTCCAGTTCCTGATCGGCGTCGCGGTGTTCCACGAGTCCATGCCGCCCGCCCGCTGGGCCGGCTTCGGCCTGGTCTGGGCCGCGCTCGCGCTGCTCACCTGGGACGCGCTGCGCCAGGTGCGGGCCGACCGCGCGGTGCGGGCCGCGGCACGTCCGCAGCCCGCACCCGCCGAGGCGGCCGTCACACGCTGATGTCCCGGCTGGTGAAACGGGACCAGGCCGCCGACCCGAACACGGCGACGTAGGCGGCCTGGAGACCGAGGTCCTTCAGCACGCCGTCCCAGTACATCGGCGCCCGCAGCAGGTCCGCGAAGCTCAGCCAGTAGTGGGAGAACAGGAACGGGCTGACGGCGTGCAGCTGCGGGAAGACGTCCAGGATCTGGACGGTGATCACCAGCCCGACGGTGGCGGCCATCGCCGCGATGCCGCTGCCGGTGAGAGTGGAGACGAACAGCCCGATCGCCACCAGCCCGGCCAGCGAGGCCGCGACCACCAGGGCCACCAGCAGCGCGCGCAGCAACGCGTCGCCGAGGCCGATGGTGTCCCCGGAGAGCAGCGTGACCCGGCCGAGCGGGAAGAGCGCGGCGCCCGCGGCCAGCGCCGTCACCGCGACCGCCGCCGTGGCGGCCGCGCAGAACACCAGCCCGGCGGTGAACTTGGCGGCCAGCAGCCTGGTCCGCCCGGCCGGGGCGACCAGCAGGTAGCGCAGCGTCCCGGCGGCCGCCTCGCCCGCCACCGAGTCCCCGGCGACCACGCCGACCGTCATCGGCAGGAAGACCGGCAGCGCCACCGCGAGCGCGGTGAAGACCAGGAAGAGCCCGTTCTGCGTGGTCTGCGCGATGAAGCTCGGACCGCCGCCGCCCTCGTGCGGACTGTCCGTGTTGAGCTTGACCACCACCCCGATCAGGATCGGCAGTGCCGCCAGGATTCCCAGCAGCACCTTGGTGCGCATCCGGCGGAAGGTCAGGTGCAGCTCGCTGCGGAACAGCGCCAGGAACCCGGCCGCCGTCTGCGGCCGGCGGCCGGTGCCGATCGGCGGCACCCCGGCCCGCGACGGCGCCTCAGCCCGCGACATCGAAGCCCTCCCCGGTCAGCGCCACGAAGGCGTCCTCCAACGTGCCCCGCTCCAGCCCGAAGCCGTGCACCCGCACCCCCGCCTCGACCAGCGCCGCGCACAGCCTGGGCAGCGCCTCCTCGTCCAGGACGCCCGGCTCGCCGTCCACCCGGTCCTCACCCGGCACCAGGGCGGTGACCCGGTGGGCCGCCAGCACCTCAGCGGCCCGCGCCACGTCCGGGGTCCGGACCACCAGCCGGCCCTGCGCCCGGGCGGCCAGCTCGGCGACGGTGCCCTGCACCACCAGCCGGCCCCGGGACATCACCGCGGCGTGGGTGCAGACCTGCTCGATCTCGTCCAGCAGGTGCGAGGAGAGGAACACCGTGGTGCCCTCCGCCGCGACCTCCCGGACCAGCGTCCGGATCTCCCGCATGCCCTGCGGGTCCAGCCCGTTGGTCGGCTCGTCCAGCACCAGCAGTTCGCGCGGCTGCAGCAGCGCGGAGGCCAGGCCCAGGCGCTGCTTCATGCCCAGCGAGTACGCGCGGGCCTTCTTGCCCGCCGCGGCGCTCAGGCCGACCCGCTCCAGCGCCGTCTCGACCCGCTGCCGGCGGGTACGCGGGTCGGCGGTCGGGTCGGCGGCGTCGAAGCGCGCCAGGTTGTCCCGGCCGGAGAGGAAGCCGTACAGGGCCGGGCCCTCGATCAGCGCGCCCACCCGGGGCAGCACGGTGGCGACGGACTGCGGCATCGGCTCGCCGAGGACGCCGGCCGCGCCCGAGGTGGGGGCGATCAGGCCCATCAGCATTCGGATGGTGGTGGTCTTGCCGGAGCCGTTGGGGCCCAGGAAGCCGAAGACGGAGCCGCGCGGCACGGCCAGGTCCAGGCCGTCCACGGCGAGCTGGCCGCCGCGGAAGCGCTTGGTCAGGCCGCGGGTCCGGATGACGTCGTCGGCGGTCTCACGCGAGGCCGGGGAGTCCGGGGAAGCGGCGGAGACGGGGGAGGAGGCGGGGGAAGCGGATCGGACGGGCGCGGGGGCCGGACGCGACACCGTGCCCGTACCCCCGGCCGACTCCGTAACGTCCCCCGTTACGGGAGCCTTGGTCATCCGTCAGTTCACCCCGGCGGCGTGCTGGAGGACCGGCAGGGTCACCGCGCCGGCCAGGACCCGGCCGTCGTCGGTGAGCAGGACGTTGAGCACCTTGGTACTCACCAGGGTGCCGCCGGCGACCGGCTTGCCGAGCGACTTCACCATCGCCTGCGGGTTCAGCGACTGCGCCGCCCCGTTCCCGCGGCCGCCGTGCTTGCCGCCCTTGGCGTCGGCCTTCGGCGCCCCGTTCACCGCGTCGGGCAGCCGGGTGGAGACGACCGTCGTCCAGCCCTCGCCGATCACATCGAGGCCCTCGGGCGCCCCGGTGCCCCGGTGCTCCCCGGCGTCGCCCGGCGCGCCCTCGGCCGCGTCCCCGGCCTTCTGCTCCGTCACCTTGGCGCCCTTGGGGGCGGAGAAGTCGAAGGTCTTGTCGGCCGGCTTGGCGAAGGACACCTGGGTGAAGCGGACGTTCAGCACGGTGCTGCCGTCGACGGACTTCACCGCCACCGCCAGCGGCACCCCGTTGTCGGCGGCCACCGCGATCCGGACCTCGGCCAGCGTCGAACCGGACTGGGTGGGCTTCACGCTCAACTCGTAGGCGTTCTGCCCGGCCACCTTGGCCGTCCCGGCGACGGTCACCGAGGTGGTGCCGGCGCTCCCGGTCAGGAACTGCTGAGCGGCCTCCTGCGGGGTGGTCGGCAGCTCGGACAGCGGCGTCTTGCCGTGCCGCTCGGCGGCGGCCGCCCGCCCGGTCATGTGCACCGCGGAGTTGGACGAGCTGTCCCAGGCCCAGGCCTGGTCGCCGTTGCGGACCAGGGTGTAGCCGGCCATGTTCTCCAGCACGTCCACCCGCTGGCGGTCCGGGCCGTCCACCGCGACCCGCAGCGTCCGGTCCCCGCCGAGCAGGCCGAGCAGCTTGGACTGCGGGTCCGCGGCGGAGTCCCGGCCGTCACCGCCGTGCCCGCCGACCGCCCCGCCGAGGCCGCCGGCCGCGCCGAGCAGCTGGCCGGGCACCCCGAGGTCGGTGCTGATCGACACCGTCCCGGACAGCGTCTGGGCCTGCGACCCGAGTACCTTGGCGACCAGCTGCTCCGCCGTCAGCGTCGGCAGGTCGGGCGCGCCGTCGGCGGCCAGCGCCGGGACCAGCCCCACCCCTGCGGCGATCACCGCGACCACCGCCACCGGCACCCCGGCGCGCATCATGACGCGTCGCCGGGAGCGGTACGGCGCACCGCCGTCCAGATCGTCCCCCGCCGCCTTCTCGTTGGTCATGGCGTCCTCAACTCCTCCGCGAAAACGTGTGATTGACCTTGCCCGTCCATTAGAGGCCGCCGCGGCGCCGCCGTCATCGCCCTGTGGGGCCAGATCGGATTGACCTTCTTGGGTACGCCGACCCTGAGACGGCCTCAGGGTTGTCTCCACCCGCGGTACCACCGCCTGGCGTAGGGTCGCGCCATGGACGGAACCGCCATGGACGCCAGCACCCCGCCGACCGAGAACGCGATGCGCCGAGCCCTGCGCCGCGCCCGGGACGGTGTCGCCCTCGACACGACCGAGGCCGCCGTGCTGCTCCAGGCCAGAGGCGGGGACCTGCTGGACCTCTGTACGAGTGCCGCCAGGGTCCGGGACGCGGGCCTCGAAGCCGCCGGCCGTCCCGGCGTCATCACCTACTCCAAGAGCGTCTTCATCCCGCTCACCCGGCTCTGCCGCGACAAGTGCCACTACTGCACCTTCGTCACCGTCCCCGGCCGGCTGCGCCGGGAGGGCCACGGGATGTACATGTCCCCGGACGAGGTGCTTGACGTGGCCCGCCGGGGCGCCGAACTCGGCTGCAAGGAAGCCCTGATCACGCTCGGCGACAAGCCCGAGGACCGCTGGCCGGAGGCCCGCGAGTGGCTGGACGCGCACGGCTACGACGACACCATCGCCTATGTGCGCGCCATGTCGATCCGCATCCTGGAGGAGACCGGCCTGCTGCCGCACCTCAACCCCGGGGTGCTGAGCTGGACCGACTTCCAGCGGCTCAAGCCCGTCTCCGCCTCCATGGGCATGATGCTGGAGACCACCGCCACCCGGCTGTGGAGCGAGCCCGGCGGCCCGCACCACGGTTCCCCGGACAAGGAGCCGGCCGTCCGGCTGCGGGTGCTGGAGGACGCCGGGCGCAGCTCCGTCCCGTTCACCAGCGGCCTGCTGATCGGCATCGGCGAGACGTACCAGGAGCGCGCCGAGTCGCTGTTCGCGCTGCGCAAGGTCTCCCGCGCCTACCACGGTGTCCAGGAACTGATCCTGCAGAACTTCCGGGCCAAGCCGGACACCGCGATGCGGGGCATGCCGGACGCCGAACTGGACGAGCTGGTGGCCACGGTGGCGGTCGCCCGGCACCTGATGGGCCCGGCCGCCTGCCTCCAGGCTCCGCCCAACCTGGTGGACGGCGAGTACGAGCGGTTGATCGCGGCCGGCATCGACGACTGGGGCGGGGTCTCCCCGCTCACCCCGGACCACGTCAACCCCGAGCGCCCCTGGCCGCAGATCGAGCGGTTGGCCGAGCGCTCGGCGGCGGCCGGCTTCGAACTGCGCGAGCGCCTCGCCGTCTACCCCGAGTACGTGCGCCGCGGCGAACCCTGGCTCGACCCGCGGGTGCTGCCGCACGTCCGCGCCCTGGCCGACCCGGCCACCGGCCTGGCCGACCCGGACGCGGTGGTCCGCGGCCTGCCCTGGCAGGAGCCCGAGGACCTGCCGGAGTCGTACGGCCGCACCGACCTGCACGCCACCATCGACACCGAGGGCCGCACCGGCGACCGCCGGGCCGACTTCGAGGACGTGTACGGCGACTGGGAGGTGCTGCGCGAGCAGGTGCTCGCGAAGGGCGCGCCCGAGCGCCTCGCCGGAGACCTGCGGGAGGCCCTCGCGGTGGCCGCCGACGATCCGACCGGACTGACCGACGAGCAGGCGCTGGCCCTGTTCCACGCGGACGGCCCGGCCCTGGACGCGCTCTGCCGGATCGCCGACGACGTCCGCCGCGACGCGGTCGGGGAGGACGTCACCTACTGCGTCACCCGGAACATCAACTTCACCAACGTCTGCTACACCGGCTGCCGCTTCTGCGCCTTCGCCCAGCGCCGCACCGACGCGGACGCCTACACCCTCTCCCTGGAGCAGGTCGCCGACCGGGCCGCGCAGGCCTGGGAGGTGGGCGCCACCGAGGTCTGCATGCAGGGCGGCATCCACCCGGACCTGCCCGGCACCGCCTACTTCGACATCGCCCGCGCGGTGAAGGAGCGGGTGCCCGGCATCCACGTGCACGCCTTCTCGCCCATGGAGGTCGTCAACGGCGCGACCCGCACCGGGCTGTCGATCCGGGACTGGCTGCAGCGGGCCAAGGAGTCGGGCCTGGACAGCATCCCCGGCACCGCCGCCGAGATCCTGGACGACGAGGTCCGCTGGGTGCTCACCAAGGGCAAACTGCCGGCCGCCACCTGGGTCGAGGTGGTCACCACCGCGCACGAACTGGGCCTGCGCTCCTCGTCCACGATGATGTACGGGCACGTGGACACCCCGAAGCACTGGCTCGGCCACCTGCGGCTGCTCGCCGGGATCCAGCAACGGACGGGCGGCTTCACCGAGTTCGTGACCCTGCCGTTCATCCACACCAACGCGCCCGTCTACCTGGCCGGCATCGCCCGGCCCGGCCCGAGCGCCCGGGACAACCGCGCGGTGGTCGCGATGGCCCGGCTGCTGCTGCACCCGCACATCCCCAACATCCAGACCAGCTGGGTCAAGCTGGGCGCCGAGGGCGCGGCCGAAATGCTCCGCTCGGGCGCCAACGACCTCGGCGGCACGCTGATGGAGGAGACTATCTCGCGGATGGCCGGCTCGGCGTACGGCAGCTACAAGTCGGTGCGCGACCTCCAGGCGATCGCCGAGGCCGCGGGCCGCCCGCACCGCCAGCGCACCACCACCTACGGCGAGGTGCCGGCCGAGCGGCGGGCCGCGGCGCTGGCCTCGGACGGGCACCTGCCGGAGCTGCTGCCGGTGCTGGACTGACAGCCCTGCCGTCCCGGCCGCCGCCCGTACGGCGGCCGGGACGGGGGCACCGAACCCCGGGGAGGGGCCGATTCGATCGGATCTTCGAATACAGTGCCAGGGCGCGCTCCGGGCCGAGCGACGCGCGGACCCCACGCCCGAGGAAAGGCGCCCCGTCGTGATGCCACTGTGGTCACGCGCCCAGCAGCAGGACTACCGCAGCCGGGTGCGGGGCTGTCTGCTCGGCGGTGCCGTCGGGGACGCGCTCGGCGCCGGCGTCGAGTTCGAGTCGCTGGAGAAGATCCGGGCCCAGCACGGCCCGCAGGGCGTCACTGGCTACGTCCCCGCGTACGGGCGCACCGGCGCCGTCACCGACGACACCCAGCTCAGCCTCTTCACCGTCGACGGGCTGATCCGCGCCCACATCCGGCGCGACACCGGCAGCTGGCACCCGCCCACCGACCTTCACCTGGCCTACCTGCGCTGGGCCGCCACCCAGCGCGACTGGGGCCCGGACGAGCGCCGCCCCGACCTCGGCTGGCTCGGCCGCGAGGAGTGGCTCTACGCCCAGCGCGCCCCCGGACAGGGCTGCCTGTCGGGCCTCGGCGGGGCCGACGCCGAGCGGCTCGGCACCCTGGAGGCCCCCAAGAACCCGCACTCCAAGGCCTGCGGCACGGTGGTGCGGGCGGCGCCCTTCGGACTGCTCACCACCTGGGAGCCGGGCCTGGTGTTCCAACTCGCGGTGGAGTGCTCGGTGCTCACCCACGGCCACCCCACCGGATACCTCGCGGCGGGCGCGTTCGCGGTGATCGTCCAGTCCGTCGCCCGCGGCGGCACCCTGGAGGAGGGCGTCCACCTGGCGCTCGCCCTGCTCTCCGAGCGGCCGGCGCACGAGGAGACCACCGCCGCGCTGCGGGCCGCCCTGGACGCGGTGCGGGCCGGCGAGCCGTCCGCCGACCGGGTCGAGGCGCTGGGGGAGGGCTGGGTGGCCGAGGAGGCGCTGGCGATCGGCGTCTACTGCGCCCTGGTCGCGCACGACGTGCGCTCGGGCCTGCTGCTCGCGGTCAACCACTCCGGGGACAGCGACTCCACCGGCGCGATCTGCGGCAACCTGCTCGGGGCGCTGCACGGAGACACCGCGCTGCCGCCGGGCCTGCTGGCCGGACTGGAAGGGCGCGGGGCGATCCTCGAACTCGCCGACGACTTCGTGCTGGAGCTGGTGCACGGCACCGAACTGCACGACCGGCGGACCCCGGAGGGCGCCAACTGGGCCGCCCGCTACCCGGTGACGGGCTGAACGGAAGCAGCCAGGAACGGGAGTTGCCCGTAGCGCCGGCCGCCGCCGAGGGGCGACGGCCACCGCTACGGGCAACTGGTCCGAGTGCGGAACCGGGCGGGGAGGGTCAGTCCGGGAGGCCGCCGAAGGCGCCGTCCCCCACCGCCGAGGCGAAGGCGTTCCAGGCATCGGCCGAGAAGCGCAGCTGGGGCCCGCGGGGGTCCTTGGAGTCCCGGACGGCCACCTCCCCCGCGCCTGGGACGGCGATCTCCACGCAGGCGCCTTGGCCCCCGCTGTGACTGCTCTTGCGCCAACGGGTTCCGTACTCGGACGGGGTGATCATTCGTGGAATTCCTTCTCGATGTCGGCTATCAGCGACCGGCTCTCCGCGACACCGAGTGCGGCCGCTCTCAGGTAGTCGTACAGACCGGTATAGCGGCGCACGTCCGCCTCCTTCTCCAGGTAGAGATCGCTCGTCACACCTTCGAAGTAGACAACTGTGGAATCGGCTGACTCCGGGAACTCCAGCAGCGAGAATGTCCCGGTCATGCCGGGATGGGCGCCGTGCGAGAACGGGATCACCTGGATGGTGATGTTCGCGCGCTGGCTGAGCTCCAGCATCTGCTGCAACTGCTGGGCCATCACGGCCTTGCTGCCGACCTCGCGGCGCAGCACCGCCTCGTCTATGACGGTCCACAGGCTGCCCAGCTGGTTCTCGCCGTGGATGCGCTCCTGGCGCTTCATCCGCACCTGCACCCGGCGCTGCACGGCGACCGCGTCGGTGTCCGGCTGGGTGCCCTCGACCACGGCCTGGGCGTAGTGCTCGGTCTGCAGCAGGCCGGGGACGAAGGAGGACTCGTACGCGCGGATCGAGGAGGCCTCGGCCTCCAGTCCGATGTAGACGCTGTACGGGGTCGGCATGTCGTTGAAGTCGTGCCACCATCCGCGCTGGCGTGACTCCTTGGCCATCTCCATCAGGCTGGTGCGCAGCTGGTCGTCGGGCACGTTGTAGACGTCGCAGAGGTCGCGCACATCGCGCTGGCTGATGCTGCGGCGGCCGTTCTCCAGTCGGCTGATCTTCGACTGGGAGACCATCAGCCGGCCGGCGACCTCCTCGGCCGTCATGCCCAGGCCCTCACGGAGCTTGCGCAGCTCCGAACCGAGGCGCCGGCGGCGCACGGTGGGATTGACGTTGGCGGACACTTCGACCTCCGGCCGGACCTCTGGTGCTCGTTGGAGCGACAGCCCTCGGAACACTTCGGACATTGGGACCAACCCCCCTGACTTGGAGCAGCATGTCACCTTGGGCCAGGTCGGCGCCGGGGAATCACAGCAGCGCGGTAGCACAGATCATCGGAAAAGCACTTCCGCGAGACAGCGAAAGCCCCCAGGTGGTAATGCGGCTCGGACGGCTCGGACAGGTACTGCGGAGGCCGCCCCCGGACCGGCCCGCACCTGCCCCGGCAGGTGCGGGGGCGGGCGGTTGCCGGGCGTCCGGGGACGGCGAAGGGGCGGTCGCCGGGCGACTCGCGTCGCGGGGCGACCGCCCCTCGGTGCTGTTGGTGGTGCCGGTGGTGCCGGTGGCACCGGTGGTGCGTCGGGGCGCTCAGCGCCTTCGGGCGGTGCGAGGGGGACGGCGTGCGCCGCCGGGTGCGCGGCCGGTGGTGTCGGGCGCCGTGATGGCTGCCCGCCGGGCCGTGCGGACCGCTGCGGCCGTCGAAGCCCTCCAGGACTCCCCGGCCCTCGTGCCCTCCCCGGTTCTGGTGCCCTCCCGGGGACTGGTGCCCTCCCGGGTCAGCGGACGCCGACCCGGGAGGCGGGGACCCGCCCGCCCGAACCCCGGCCCGCCGTACGGGCGCCGGGGCGGCCGACAGCGGCCCCGGAACCCTGGGAAGAACGGTTCTGCTGCGCCGGCAGGCCGTTCTGCACGTCCATCACGGCGTGCGCGACCATCCCGCCCAGCGGGTCGTACCGGATCAGGTCGCGCAACCGCGACCGCGAGGACCGGCCCTCGTTGCCCGGGTACAGGTGCTTGCCGAGCCCGACCGAGTGGGCGAGCGCGGCGAGCGCGGCCGTCCGCGGATCCGGCGGAACACCGGTGCGGATCGCGGTGTCCAGCCGCTGTTTGATCGCGGCGTTGGTGCAGTCGTCGGACGCCTGGTACCGGGTCGTCGGCAGCACCCCGCACACCTGGCCCGGCACGGCCGTGACCATGCCGCAGCGCTCCAGGTGCGCCAGATAGGTCTGCCGCAGCCCCAGCCGGGGCCCGCCGATCCAGTGCGCCGCGCGGACCGGACTGCCGCGTCGGCGCAGCAGTTCCAGTGCGTGGTCAAGGGTCGGGTCGCCGGTCGGTCGTGCGAGCACGACGGCGATCCGGTCTCCCTCCGGTACGATCCGTCCGGCCAGGGACAGCTCGACGAGCTGCGCCCCGGCGAGTCCGAGGTCGAGGGTCTGCGGCTGCGCCGTGGTACCCGTGGTCGGGTCCAAAGCGAGCAGCAAGAGTTCCTCGGGAACAGTTCTGCGGCTCTTGCCCATCCAAGCCTCCCCGCGTGGATGAGAGACAGGGTGACGCCTCTCACACGGGCTTGTCGAGTACGCCTCCGAATCGTGACCTTGCGGTGAAGGTGCGGAACCGGCGGCGGCGGGCCTTGCGTCTGATCGGTGAACAGGCCGCGGCGCGACCGGGTGGCGACAATAAGCGCCGGTCGGGCGGGGTGTGTGCGGCCGGAACGGCCGCCGGTGGCGGAGACTGTACAGGTACACGGGGCGGGGCGTCGGCTTCCCGAAATCGGGTTCGCCGGTGCCCCGCCGGGCGTTGAGGAGGCTGGGATACGTGGGCGAGTCCCCCGACAGGGTGCTGAGGGACGGCGACGAGCGGCAGCGCGACCGCGAGCGCGAACGGACCGGTACGGCGGCCGGCGCCGCCGGACCGGCCGAGGGCGGCTCCGGTACGGCTGCTGACGGGCCGTCGGCAACGGCCGCCGCCGAGGCGACCGCCGAGACCCCCTCCGACACCTCCTCGGACAGCCCCGCGGAGGCCTCCGGCGAGGCGGCCCCGAAGGCGCCCGCCGACGCTCCGGAAGCGGCGCCCAAGGGCGGCTCGACCGTACAGCTCCGCGTCCGGGATGTGGACAGCCGGACGACGATGCTGCGACTGCCGGTGGACAACAGCACCACCGCGCTGCGGCTGCCCGATGAGCTGGTGAAGGCCGCCGGCAACGGGAGTTTCGAAGGTGGGGAGGGGGAGAAGGCGACTTCGCCGGAAACCGCGGAGGAGGCCGAGCCCGCCGGGCGTCCGGTCGCCGCCGACCCGCGTCTCGCCATGCGGACGGGTGCCACGGCGTCGGGGAAGGCCGGGCAGAAGGCGGCCGAGCCGTCCGGGGAGACCGGCTCCGAGACCGGCTCCGAGACCGGCTCCGAGGGCGGCTCGGGGTCCTCGGCCGCACCGGCCGGGACGGCGGACGAGGCGGAGAAGGCGGCCGGTGAAGCGGCCGACAACGCCCGCAACACCGACAATGCCCGCAACACCGACAATGCCCGCAAGGCCGACAAGGTGCGCAAGGCCGACGAGGCCGACGGCGCGGAGCGGACCGAGAAGGCCGAGAAGGCCGAGCAGGCCGGGAAGACCGGGAAGACCGGGGACACCGGAACCGAGGACGACCCGGAGAACACCGGGGACGCCGACGCCGAGGACGCTCCCGCCATCGGCTCCGTGACCCTCGCGCTGACCAGGACCGGGCAGCCCGGTCAGCGGCCGGACCGGGCCGAGAAGCTGGAGAAGCCGGCGCCGCCGGGCGCCCCCGCCGCGGGCACCGCCGCCCCGGCCGGCACCGTGCCGGAGCCGAAGCCCGAGCCGCGTCCGGAGCCCGGGCCCGTTCCCGAGCCGGAGCCGACCCCCGGCCCGACGCCGCTGCCGAAGCCGGCCCCCGTGCCCGCGCCCGTGCCGGCCCCGAAGCCGCTGCCGGAGCCCGACCCGCGGCCGGTGCCGCCGGTCCCGCCGCTGCCCAAGCCCGAGCCGCTGCCCGCACCGGAGCCGCTGCCGTCGCCGGAGAACACCGCCGAGGCGATGGAGGTCCTGGCCTCCCTCAACGCCCGCCCGGTCTCGCCGCTGCGGCGTGCCCTCAAGCGGGTGACCATCTGGACGGTCTTCCTCGCCGTGGTGCTCGGCGCGCTCGCGGTGGCCCAGCTGCTGCGCCCGCTGCCGGACCCCAAGCTGAGGATGACCGCCGCGGGCAGCTACAGCTTCTCCGGCGACGTGCTCGACCTCGCCTGGCCGGCCAAGGGCCAGTCCGCCGCCGAGGTGGTCGGCGTTGGCAGCCTCGGCAGCTCGGGCCAGGAGACGCCGTCCTCGATCGCCAGTGTCACCAAGGTGATGAACGCCTACCTGATCCTCCAGAAGTTCCCCCTGAAGAAGGGGGAGAGCGGCCCGAAGATCACCGTCGACAAGCAGGCCGCGCAGGAGTCCGGCAACGTCGACGAGTCCCGGGTGACGCTCACCGAGGGCCAGGTGCTCACCGAGTACCAGGCACTGGAACTGCTGATGCTGCCCTCGGCCAACAACGTGGCCCGGCTGCTCGCCCGCTTCCACTCCGGCTCGGAGGCCGAGTTCGTCAAGCTGATGAACGACACCTCGGCCAAGTTCGGCATGGCCAACACCATCTACGCCGACCCGGCGGGTTTCAGCGCGGACACCAAGTCCACCGCCAAGGACCAGCTGAAGCTGGCCGAGCAGGTCATGCAGGACGAGATCTTCCGGCAGATCGTCTCCACCCCGGAGACCAACTTCAACAACGTGAAGATCTCCAACACCAACAACCTGATCAACCCGAAGGCCGGCGTCATCGGCGTCAAGACCGGCTCCAGCACCCCGGCCGGCGGCTGCCTGATGTGGGCCGCCTACAAGGAGATCGGCGGCGTGCAGCGGCTGATCCTCGGCGTCACGCTGGGCCAGCAGGCCACCTCGTCCAACCCGGGCGACGGCATCCTGCCGACCGTGCTGAAGGTCAGCGGCAAGCAGATCCAGGCCGCGCAGAACGGTGTGACCGGCCAGACGGTGGTGAAGAAGGGCGACGTCGTCGGCTCGGTGGAGGACGGGCTCGGCGGCAAGGTCGCGGTCGTCGCGACCAAGGACCTGGTGGTGGCGGGCTTCCCTGGCATCACCGGCACGGTCACCCTGGACACCTCGAAGATCGACCACAGGGCGACGGCCGGCACGGAGGTCGGCGTGCTCCGGGTGGGCGCGGGCGACGGCAAGGCGGAGGTCCCGGTGGCCCTCCAGTCCGACCTGAACCCGCCGTCCATCCAGTCCCGGCTGCTGCGCACGCTGTGAGCCGCTGAGGTGCGCCGCTGAGCCGCTGAGCCGCTGAGGCATCGAACGCAGAAGAAGAAGGGGAGCCGGTCCGCACCGGCTCCCCTTCCTCCTTCTCCGCCGGAGGCTAGGCGTCCCGGTCGAGCAGCGCGAGCGTGAGACCGCCGAGCGGCGTCACCCGGTCCGGGTCGCCGTACTGGGCGCGGAGCACCTGCGCCTGGTCCGTGGGCATCGCGCCCAGCGGGTCCTGGGTGTCACCGAGGACCAGCAGCCAGATCCGGGACACCCCGCCCAGGCAGTCCGCCGGCTGCGGGCAGGGCATCGGCGAGAGCTCCCCGGCGTCGTCGGCGCTCTGCGCGACGAACACCGGATAGGGGCGCACGTCCGAGGGCAGGTAGTAGTCGACGCCGGGCCAGGCCAGCGCCCAGGACTGGTCGCCCAGCGGGGCCGCCATCCCGTCCCCGGAGCGGTAGCCCGCCGAGATCTCCCGGGCCGCCGCCTTGAACGGCTCCTCCGAGCCGTTGTGCGAGCCCACGTACCGCACCTCGGGCTGCTGCGGCAGCGACGCCACGGCCGGTACCGCGAGCAGCCCGACCGTCAGCAGCCCGGCCGCCGAGACGGCCCCCCGGGGCGCCCGGCCGCGTTGCCGGGCCAGGGCCGCCACCGCGCCGTACACCGCCCCGGCGCCGCCGCCGGCCAGCACCGCCCAGGCGGGCACCGTGAACAGCAGGTACCGCCCGAGGAAGTACGAGGTGTCGGTCAGACGGGACACCAGCCAGACGCCCACCACCGGCAGTTCCGCGAGCAGTAGCGCCTGCCAGGCCCGGATCCGCCGTCCGGGCAGCGCCAGTGCCAGCAGCGCCAGCGGGACGAAGGCGTAGAACACGACGTCCGAGCCGAACAGGCGCTCCCCGAAGAAGGCGAGGCCGCGCAGGGAGGGGGTCGGTATCCAGCCCAGCTGTCGGTCCGACTGCCGGCTGCCCAGCAGCACCACCGGCAGCACCGGCAGCGCCGCCACCGCGACCGCCAGCGGGTAGTGCCACAGCAGCCGCCGGTCCGTCTCCGGGCGGGTGCGCCACAGGTGCAGCGCCAGGAGCGCCACCTGCCCGGCGACCGTGCTGAAGGACACCAGGTGCCCGGCGCCGGCCAGCGCCATGGCCACGCAGTACGGCGCCCAGCGCCACCAGGTCGGCCGCTCCAGCGCCCGCAGCAGGAAGTACGAGGCCGCCGCGATCGCGCAGGTCACCAGCGCGTAGGAGCGCGCCTCCTGGGCGTAGCGGGAGATCTCCGGGGGGGCGGTGAACAGCAGCCCGGCCCCGACCGCCGCCACCCTGCTGCCGAACAGCCGCTCGGCGGTGAGCGCCACGAACGCCGCCGCCCCGGCCATCGCCAGCACGGAGGGTATTCGCAGCGAGACCGTCGAGTCGCCGAACACCGCCGTCCAGCCGTGCATCAGCAGGTAGTACGCGCCGTTGCTGGCGTCGACGTGCTGGAGCAGCCGCAGCAGGTCCCCCAGGGAGCGGGTGGCCACCGTCCAGGTCGCCATCTCGTCCCGCCACAGGTCCGGCGTCCCCAGCCGGTACCCGCCCACCGCCAGCATGACCACCGAGGGCCACACCCACACCTGCCCCAACAGCCGGCCCACCGGGTGCACAGCAGGTTTCATCAGGTCCTTCGTCTCCTTAGCGAGGCGTTCCGGGGCGGATCCCACCCTGCCCGGCAGGCTACTTGAACCGCCCTGACACCCCGTCGGCCGCCCGCACCCCGCCCGCACCCCCTCCGTCACCCCGCGCCCCACCCCTGATCCGGTACGCTGTGAACGGCCTGGTAGCACCCGGGCCGCGCCTCAGTAGCTCAGGGGATAGAGCACGGCTCTCCTAAAGCCGGTGTCGCAGGTTCGAATCCTGCCTGGGGCACAGCGAACACGCAGGTCACAGGCCCTCCGCCCACTCCGGGCGGGGGGCCTGCGGCGTTCCCGGGCCCGGTGCTGCCCGCCGCCCGCCGGGTGCGACCGTCGGGTGCGACCGGCGGCGGGCGGACCGGCCGGCGTCAGGGGCGGCGTACCTCTCCGGGAGGAGACGGCGGAGGCCGCCGTGCGCCCACGGTTTGATCATGAAACAGACCTCGTGCCGACGGGGCGTGGCCGCCGCGCTCCTAGGCTCGTCGAGACCCCTGCCGGAGCACCGTTCCCGGTCAGGGCGGACGAGCCGGGGAACCATGACGACCTACCGATACACCGTGGCCGAACTGCGCGGCCAGCTGCGCCAACTGCTCCTGAGCGGCGCCGCGATCGCCCTGGGGGTGGCCTTCCTGATCGCCTCCGTCAGCGGCAGCGGGGCACTGGTGGACTCCTACAGCCAGACCGCGGCCGCCGAGGTCGGCCCCGGCGACATCCAGGTGACCGGGAAGGCCGCGGCCGGCGGGCTGGACGCGGCCGCCGCCGAGCAGGCATGGCAGACCCCCGGAGTGGCTGCGGTGGCCCCGCGGCTGACCGGCAGGAGCGCCGTGCTGGCCGCCGACGGGCGGCCGCTCGACCGGACCGCCACGGTCAGCGCCGTCGCCGAGGACCCGGCGCTGCGATGGCAGCTGCTCAAGGACGGCCGCTGGCCCGCCGGCCCAGGCGAGGTGCTGCTCGACACCGGGACCGCGCACCGGCTGGACGCCGCCGTGGGCGCCGAGGTCCACCTGACCCGGGCCGACGGCACCGCCGCCACCGCCCGGCTGGTCGGCACCCTGGACGAGCGGGGCGCCCCGAGCCTCGCCGGAGCCCCGATCATCGGCGTCCCGGCGAGCGCGGTCGCCGGCTACGCGACCGGCGTCACCACCGACCGACTCGACGTCAGGGCCACCCCCGGCGCCTCCCGGAGCGGGACCGTCGACGCCCTGCGCGCCGCCCTCGGCGCCGACGCCCAGGTGGACACCCGCGCGGCCTCGGTCGCCGAGGCGACCCGGCAGAGCAACACCATGTACGGCGTGGTGCTGGTCGCCGCGCTCTCCTTCGTCCTGATCGCGCTCGCGGTGGCGCGGATGGTGGTCGGCAACACCTTCACGGTCGTGCTCGCCCAGCGGACCCGCCAGCTCGCCCTGCTGCGCTGCGTGGGCGCCGACCGGCAGCAGCTGCGCCGGCTGATCCGCCGCCAGGGACTGCTGCTCGGGGCGGGCGCCTCGGCGGCGGGCGTGCTGCTGGGGGTCGCCCTCGGCGCGCTCGGCACGGCCGTGGTCGGCGGGCTCGACCTCGGACCGGTGCACCTGTCGCTGATGCCCTCCCCGCTGACCTGCCTGCTGGCCGGACTGTTCGGCGTGCTGCTGACCCTGCTGGCCGTACGCGGTCCGGCGAAGGCCGCCGCGGCCGTGCCGCCGATCGCCGCGCTCGGCGGCACCCCCGCGCCGGCCGGCGGGGCGGCCAGGGCACGGGCCGCGGTGTGGACCTCCGGGCTGCTGCTCGCGGGCACGGCGCTGCTGGTGGCCGGGGCGCTGACCCCGCCGCCGCTGTCGCTGCTCGCCGTCACCGTCGGTGCCATCGCCAACTTCTTCGGGGTGCTGCGGCTGTCCCATCGGGTGCTGCCCGCGGTCGTCGCCGTACTGGGCCGCCCCGCCCGCAGGCTCGGCGGGACGGCCGGCCGGCTCGCCACCCAGCAACTGCGGCTCAACCCCGGCCGCACCGGGGCCACCGGCTCGGCACTGCTGCTCGGCGTGACCGTGATGGTCGGCGCGGTCACCGCGCTCGACATCACCTCGCAGTCGCTGGTGCCCGTGATGTCCGCGCGCCAGCCCGGCGTCTTCTCGGCAGCCGTCACCGGCGGCGGCGCCCTGCCCGCCGGGGCACTCGGTGCCCTCGGCGCCGACCACGGGCTGACCGTCATCCCGGTCCGCTCGGCCACCGTCGACCTCGACGGCCGGCCCACCGTGGTCGCCGCCGTCGACCCCACCCGGCTCAACTCCTCGACGGACGACGTGGAGCGGGCCCGCGCACTCACCGAGGGCACCGCACTGAGCGGACTCGGCGAGAGCGGGGTGCGGCGGGCCGGCGGCGTCGAGCTGAGGCTCCAACCCGGCCGCAGCAGCCTGCCGTTCACCCTGCAGAGCGGCGCCACCCTGCTGGTGACGCCCACGACCCTGGACCGCCTCGTCCCCGGCGCGCCCGTCACCACGGCCTGGATCTCCCCGGCCGCCGGCGACGACCGGCCGACCGCCCGCCGGGCCCTGGACCGCGCCCTCGCCGACCACCCGCAGGTGACCGTCGCCGACACGGCCGCCCAGGCGGACACCCTGCGCTCGCTGCTGGACCGGCTGAAGACCGTCAGTATGGCCCTGCTGTCCTTCTCCGTCGCCATCGCCGGCCTGGGCGTCGCGGCCACCCTGATGCTCAGCATCAGCGAACGCTCCCGCGAGATCGGCATGCTGCGCGCGATCGGGATGTCGCGCGAGCAACTGCGCCGGATGCTCACCCTGGAGGCGCTGCTGCTCTCCCTGGCCGGCGCGCTGGTCGGCACCGGCCTGGGCGTCGCCTACGGCTGGGCGGCCGCCCGCTCGATCACCTCGACGCTGGGAACGGTCGGCACCCCGCCCGTCCTGCCGGTGCTGGCGGCCCTGACCCTGACCGTCCTGGTCGGCCTGGCCGCCGCGGTGCTGCCGGCCCGCAGGGTCGGACGGATGACCGCGGTGGCGGCGATGCGCGCCTCCTGACCGGGCCGTGGCCGGTGCACCGGAGCCGAGCGCGCCCCGTGCCCTGACGCCCCCGGCCGGTGCGGCCGCCGAGGTGCGTCAGGCCAGGGTGAAGCGGGCCCGGGGGGCCTGCGGGCGGGCGGTGGCGAGGGCCAGGTCGGCGAGGAGGGACTCGGTTTCGCGGGTGCGGCGCAGGACGTCCGGGTCGAGGTCGACGACGACGAGTTCGCGCCGGTCCTCGCTCGCCTCGGCGATCAGCCGGCCGTCCGGGCCCCAGACCGCGCTGCCGCCGCAGGTGTGCCAGCCGCCGGTGCGGCCGATGTGGTTGGCGAGCACCGTGTAGAGAGTGTTGTCGAGCGCGCGGGCCGGGAACCAGGTGCGGGACTCGTGGTGGCCGTGTCCCATGCTGAACAGCGCGCCGACCAGGTAGGCGTGGCAGCCGTCGAGTGCGGCGGCCCGGGCGTGCTCGGGGAAGCCGGAGTCGTAGCAGACGCCGAGCCCGAGCCGCCAGCCGTCCAGCTCCAGGGTGCAGCCGGCCGTCCCGGGGCGGTAGTGCTCGCGTTCGGTCATGAACAGGTGCTGCTTGTCGTAGCGGGTGACGAACTCGCCGTCCGGGCCCAGGACGAGGGCGGAGACGCGCAGGTCGGCGCCGTCCCGTACGGCGGCGCCGACGATGGCGGCGGTGCCGGTCTCGCGGCAGGCCTCGGCGATCGGCGCGAGGCGCGGATCGCCGGGCTGGACGGCGTACTTGACGGGGTCGGCGCTGATCAGCTCGGGCTCGTACCCGGAGAGGACCTTCTCCGCGAACAGCACCAGCCGGGCGCCGGCCCGGGCGGCCTCGCGGATCAGTTCGGCGGCCTGGGCGACGTTGGCGGGTATGTCACCGGCCACGGCCTGGACCTGGACGGTGGCGATCCGCAGCGGGCGCTCGGGGTAACCGGCGGGCGCGGCGGGGGAGATGGGGGCGGTGGTGTCGGGCATGGCCGCCACGCTAGCGCGGTGGCCGGTGGTGGCCGGTGGTGGCCGGTGGTGGCCGGTGGTGGCCGGTGGTGGCCGGGAGCGGACCGTGGTGGCCGGGAGCGGGCCGTGGGGTGACGAGGCCTCAGCGGACGGTCTCGTCGGCCCGTCCGAACGGGTCACCCGGGACCTCCTCCGGCGGGCCGTGCGGCCCGTCCTCGTCCAGCGGGGCGGCCGTGTGCGAGGAGCGCCCGGCCGACACGACGACCCGCTGGACCCGGTCCCTGGTGCGCCAGTTGACCCGCCGTACGTCCCGGGCCAGGGCGCCGGGGCGCCAGACCTGGATCACGGCGGTCACGGTGCCCAGCACGATGCCGGCGGCCAGCCAGCCGGCCAGGACGTCGCTGGGCCAGTGCACCCCGAGCGCGATCCGGGTCCAGCCGATGGTCAGCACCGTGGCCGCCGCCACCAGGCAGGCGGCGGTGCGGCCGCGCCGGCGGACCCGGTACCAGAGCAGGCCGACCAGGACGGCGCAGGTGATCGCCGAGGCCATGGCGTGTCCGGAGGGGAAGGCCGGGCCGTCGGCGTGCGAGACCGGATCGGTGAAGGAGGGGCGGCCGCGGCCGAAGGCCAGCTTCAGCGCCCACTGGGCGCCCCAGCCGACCAGGGCCTGGGCGGCCACCCAGCCGGCCAGCACCCGTGCGCCGATCAACCAGAGCCACCCGGCGGCGATTCCGAGCAGCGTCCGCATCGTGACGGTGCCGCCGATGTCCGAGAGCGTCTGTACGGAGGCGGTCCACACCCGGTGTTCCCGTGCGTAGGTGTGCAGTTCGCCGATCCACTCCTGGTCGAAGCGGACCAGCGGGTGCCACTGGCCGGCCACCGGAGCGGCCAGCAGGCCGAACAGCGCGGCACAGCCCAGCGCGAGCGCGGTGTCCCGAAGGAGACTGCGGTTACGCGCAGTGAGGCGGTTCGTGCCGTTGGTCAGGTGCATGACTGACACCTTCCCAGTGTCCCGTGCCGGGCAAGAGCCGGAGTGATAGCGATTCGGCATCGTTTGTGAGGAGGACCTGCGTGTGCCGGGGTGCGTGCGGCGGCGGAAAGCGGGGAACGCGGGGAACGCCGGCGGCCGTTCGCGGGTTCAACGAGTGGGCGGCGGCAGCGTGTGGGTCGAGTGAAGACATCGCTCCCGGAACGGTCGACCGATGGCACGGGACGCGCCCGACCGGTCACTCAGCGTTCGAGGCCGGGGTGAAAACCGGCAGGATACTGCATCGCCGGGAAGAATCTGAGTGACTTGGGAATGTTGTCCGGATTCTGTTCGTTGGATCGTTACGTGTGTGCCTCCAGGGGCCCGCACTTCTTGCCCTCACGAGGCAGGCAGGCAGACCTCGGCAATACCAGCAAAGGGAGCAAGCATGGCCACCCGTGCCGTCGTTCGCGACAGGGCCGACCGGAGTCGCGCGGCCCGCCCGACCAACTTTGAGGCCGACCGCGACCTGGTCGGCATGTACCTCGACGAGATCGCCAGGACGCCCCTGCTCGATGCCGCCGAGGAGGTCGAGCTCTCGCTGCGGATCGAGGCCGGCGTGTACGCCCAGCACCTGATGGACGAGGGCGGACTCCCCGACGGCGTCACGCGCGAGGAGCTGGAGACGATAGCCGCCGACGCCGAGCGCGCCAAGGACGTCTTCATCCGGTCCAACCTCCGGCTCGTGGTCGCCGTCGCCCGTCGCTACCCGCGCAGCGGCCTGCCGCTGCTGGACCTCATCCAGGAGGGCAACGCGGGCCTGGTGCGCGCCGTCGAGAAGTTCGACTACGCCAAGGGCTTCAAGTTCTCCACGTACGCGACGTGGTGGATCCGGCAGGCGATCACCCGGTCCATCGCCGACCAGTCCCGCACCATCCGGCTGCCCGTGCACCTGGTGGAGGAGCTCGGTCGGATCCGGCGGGTGCAGCGGGAGAAGTCCAAGGAGCTGGGCCGTGAGGCGGAGCCGGCCGAGATCGCGGCCGAGCTGGACACCACCGAGGCCCGGATCAAGGACGTGCTGGACTGGGCGCGGGACCCGGTCAGCCTCAACATGTCGGTCGACGACGAGGGCGAGACCCAGTTCGGTGACCTCGTCGAGGACACCGGGGCCACGTCCCCCGAGGACGCCGTGATGGTCATGCTCCGCCGCGAGGAACTGGATGACCTGATCGGGCGGTTGGACGACCGCACCGCCTCGATCATCCGTTCCCGTTACGGGATGGAGGACGGCCGCGAGCGCACCCTCACCGAGGTGGGCAAGCAGCACGGCCTCACCCGCGAGCGGATCCGCCAGATCGAGAAGCACGCGCTGGCCGAGCTGAAGAAGATCGCCGACCACGCGGGCTTCGAAGCCGCCTGACAGGCCGCCTGACAGGCCACCCGACAGGCCGCCCGGGCAGTCCCGCTCGGCAGGCCTCCCGCCGGCCCGTCCGACGGACCGGCCGGGCCCATGGGCCGAGCCCTCACCCGGGCCCTGGCGCGGAGCGTTCCCGCACCGGGGCCCGAGGCGTGCCGCGGGGCTCTTAGGCTGGAGGGGAGGGACGAGTGGACGGAGTGGACGGCGTGAGCGAGCAGGGGCAGGAAAAGGGCCAGGAGCAGGCCCGGGCGCAGGAGCCCCGGGAGGCTGCGGCCGCCAAGGCCCGGCTGGTCTTCCGGGACCCGTTGGACCAGCAGTCCAGCGACGACACCGATGCGGGCTGGGGTGCCCGCCCCGGGGCGGGGGAGGGTGGTGGACGGGGGCTGGACTGGTACCTGAGCCAGCGCCCGCCGCACCACGGGGGCTGAGGAGCGGGGACCGGGTGCCGACCGGCACCCGTCGGTCAGCGCAGCGGCGCGACCAGCGCGTCGCGGATCTCGGTCAGCAGGGTGACCTCCTTGGCTTCGAGGTCCGCCGTCTTCTCGGCGAGGGTCTTGCGGTGGGCCGCCAGCTTGTTCATGGGCACGATCAGAACGAAGTAGACGACCGCCGCGGTGATCAGGAACTGGAGCGCGGCGCTGAGCACCGATCCCCACAGGATGAGGATTCCGGACGTGACCTCGCCGGTCGGGCTCACCTCGCAGGGCCCCTTGAGGCAGGAACTGTAGGACGCGAGGTCCTTCGTCCCGAAGACGCCGACGAGTGGATTGATCACGCCCTTGACGAAGGCGTTGACGATGTTGGTGAAAGCCGCGCCGATGACCACGGCCACGGCGAGGTCGATGACATTTCCACGCAGCAGGAATTCCTTGAAGCCCTTCATGCCGCCTCGAACGACGAAGTCGCCCCCCGGTTACGGGTGATCTTCCGCAGCCCCGGATTGACAACCCGTCCGGCCCAGCGCGCCCCCCTGGGGCGGCGGCAGACCGGCCCGCGCGGGCCCCAGCGCCAGCGCCGCCGCCACCGCGAGCAGCACCAGGACGGGCACCCCGGCCCGTCGTCGCACCGCACTGCGCCAGCGGTGCCACCCGCCGCACCCGCGCCGGATCGGCGGGAAGCCCGGCAGCTCCTGCCGGGGCGGCACGGCGGGCGCGGGCAGCGGGAGGGGCAGGGGCAGGGAGAAGTTCGCGGTCGTCATCGACGCACCTCCGGAGTGTCGGCGGCCCGGCCCCTCGCGGACCGGATGCCCACACGATGAGCGTTTCCGGCGAACTCGGACAGCACTTTCCCCAGGCCTGTGGACAACCGGGCCCTGTGGACAACTTCCTTCACCCGCACGAGTTGCCCCGGCCCGTCCGGGATGACGGAAAGCCCGCGGGGCCGCAGCGGGGGAAGAGGGAGGGAGAGGAAGAAGGGGAAGGCGAGGGAGGCCGACGGCCGGAGCCGGCGGGAACGCGGAAAGGCCCGCCGTCCCCGCGTGGAAGCGGGGCCGACGGGCCTCTCCGAGGTCTGCGGGCCGTCCCGGGCCGATGGCCCGGCGCCGAGGTCAGCTCGCGGCCGGAGCCGGGCTGGACGACGACGAGGAGCCGGAGCTCGACGACGAGGACGAAGCCGAGGAGGACGTGGACGTGGCGGACGACGTCGAGGGGGTCGACGACGACCCGGCGCCCACCGTGCTGCTGGAGGACGAGCGGCTGTCGGTCCGGTAGAAGCCGGAGCCCTTGAACACGACGCCCACGGCCGAGAAGACCTTGCGGAGTCGTCCCTGGCAGTCGGGGCACGTGGTCAGCGCCTCGTCGGTGAACTTCTGCACCGCCTCCAGGCCGTTGCCGCACTCGGTGCACTGGTACTGGTACGTGGGCACTTGTCTTCCTCCTGGCACTCTCGCCTGATGAGTGCTAACGATGGTCAATGATGCGGCATTCCGCGGGATCAGTCCAGCGACTCCGGTGTGAGATGGGCCGGGCCCGGCCGCCGGACCGCCTCCCGCTCAGCCCTTGGCCGCGCCCACCAGCCGCCCGGCACCGCCGTGCTCCGCCGGGACGTCGCCCGAACCCCGGGCCGGAGCGGTGCCCGCGACGGCCGCCCCCTGTCCCGGTGCCACCAGCAGGTGCCGCAGCGAGAGCAGCACGATCAGCCCCAGTCCGGCCCCGGCCACCGGCACCAGGAACCCGGTCGAGGGCCCGTGCCCGTCGATCAGCCGGCCCGCCGCCATCGAGCCGACGGCCAGCCCCAGCCCGATGGCGCCGGTCAGCCAGGTGAAGGCCTCCGTCTTGGCCCCGTCCGCGACCAGCGTCTCGACCAGGGTGTAGCCGCTGATCAGGGTCGGCGCGATGGCCAGCCCGCAGACCAGCCCGGCGGCGGTCAGCGCGACCAGGTTGGGCATCGCCCACAGCACCGAGCAGCCCAGCACCAGCAGCGAGTAGCTGATCAGCATCCGCTGCTGCACCGGCCGCCGCCAGGCGATCACGCCGTACAGCACGCCGGCCAGCATCGAGCCGCCGGCGAAGATCCCGTACACGGTGCCGCCGGCGTCGTGCTGCCCGACCGAGTCGGCGAAGGCGTTCACCGACACCTGCATGCCACCGAACACCGCGCCGACCCCGAGGAAGGTCCCGGCCAGCAGGCGGACGCCGGGGGAGGCGAGCGCCGAGGCGCGCTTGGTGCCGGGCTGCGGCACGATCCGGGCCGGGGCGGTGCGCCGCTGGGCGGCGAAGGCCAGGCCGCCGACGAGGGTCAGCGCGGCCTCGGCGACCAGGGCGGTGGCCGGGTTGGCGAGGGCGGCGATGCCGGAGGCCAGGATCGGGCCGATCACGAAGGTGAACTCGTCCGTGACGGACTCGAAGGCGAAGGCGGTGCTCACCCGGGCCGCGGAGGCGTCGGAGGCGCCGTCCGCCGTGAAGGTGGCCACCCAGCGGGCCCGGACCATCGCGCCGACCTGCGGAACGCTCGCACCGGCCGGGACGGCGGCCAGGAACAGGCTCCAGGCGGGCGCGTGACCGAGCGCGAGCGCGATCAGCGTGCCGACCGCGGCCGCGTGCACCAGGACGGTCGGGACGAGCACCGCGGCCTGGCCGTAGCGGTCCGCGAGCCGCCCGGTCTGCGGCCCGACCAGGGCCTGGGCGACGGCGGCGACGGCGGTGACCGTACCGGCGGTGCCGTACGAGCCGTGGGTCCGGGTGACGAGCAGCAGGATGCCCATGCTGAGCATCGCGTACGGCAGCCGCGCGACCAGGGCGGGGGACAGGAACGTCCAGGCCCCGGGCGTGCGCAGCAGCTCGCCGTACCCGACGCGGGCGGGGGCCGGAGCTGCGGGGGTGGCCGCGTGGTCCGCGGCGGTGTCGACCGTTCGGCGCGCCGTCACGGTCGGTCCTTCCTGCTGCCTGGTAGCGCGGCAGGGCATGGTGTGGCCCCGACGGCGCCGAGAGTCGTCCTCTCGCGCGTCGACCGGGGTAGATACCGGGCCGGTCCGGCGTGGTGGCCGGGAGCCGGACCGCGGCCGCCGAGCGGTCGCGCCAACTCTGCGTCAGGCAGAAATTGGGGGTGGTCTAGCGGTGGTTATACGGATGATCGAACCATCGTATCAGTTACGCGCGTAGATACCCTCGGCCGACCTCGGCCCAGGCGGCCCGCCCCAGCCGTGACGGGCCGGAGGGGCCGGGGCGGGCCGCCTGGGCCGGGGAGGGCAGGGCGGGCCGGGCGAGCCGGAGCAGCCGGTTCGAGCAGTGAAGGGGCCGAGCCGAGCCGGCCCCCGCGCTCACCGCCCGCTCAGCCACCCCGCGAGCTTGCCGCCCTTGTCCACGGCCCGCAGCCGCCGCTCCGCCGCCTCGCCGACCTCGTCCGTGGTGACCACCAGCAGCTCGTCCCCGCCGCGCAGCACCGTCGCCTTGTCCGGCACGAAGGAGTTCCCCTCCCGCACGACCAGGGTGACCGCGGCCCCCTTGGGCAGCCGCAGCTCGCTGATCTCCACGCCCGACATCTTCGAGCCGGGGGAGAGCGCGACCGACAGCAGGTGCCCGTGCAGCTTCTCCAGCGGGGCGGACTCGATGCCCAGGTCCTGGCCCATGTCGCCCTCGTCGATCCGCAGCCGCTTGGCCACCCACGGCAGGGTCGGCCCCTGGAGGAGGGTGAAGACGACGACGAGGATGAAGACGATGTTGAAGACGTCCTCGGCCCGGTGCGCGCCGGACACCACCGGGATGGTGGCCAGCACGATGGGCACCGCCCCGCGCAGTCCGGCCCAGCTCAGCAGTGCCTGCTCGCGGGCCGGCACCTTGAACGGGGTGAGCGAGACCATCACCGACAGCGGCCGTGCCAGGAACACCAGCACTCCGCCGATCACCAGCGCGGGCACCACCGCGTCGCCCATGGTCTCGGGCGTGACGAGCAGTCCGAGCAGCACGAACATGCCGATCTGCCCGATCCACGCCAGTCCGTCGGCGAAGCCCCGGACGGCGGGGCCGTGCGGCAGCTTGGAGTTCCCGAGTATCACCGCGCTGATGTAGACGGCGAGGAATCCGGAGCCGTGCAGCAGCGCGCCGCCGGCGTACGCGAGCACGGTGAGCGCCATCACGGCGATCGGGTAGAGGCCCGAGGAGGGCAGTGCGACGTGCTTGAGCCCGTAGGCGCCTATCTTTCCGATGGCGAGGCCCACCGCGGCGCCGATCGCCAGTTCGGCGGCGATCGTGCCGATCAGGACGTACCAGGTGTCCAGTTCCCCGGTGGTGGCGAAGGCGACGACCAGGATGACCACGGGCGCGTCGTTGAAGCCGGACTCGGCCTCCAGCAGGCCGGTGAGCCGGTGCGGCAGCGGGACCATCCGCAGGACGGAGAAGACGGCGGCCGCGTCGGTCGAGGAGACGATGGCGCCCAGCAGCAGTGAGGTGCGCCAGTCCAGGCCGACCAGCCAGTGCGCGCCGGCGGCGGTGGCGAAGACGCTGATGCCGACGCCGGCGGTGGCGAGCACGGTCGCGGCCGGCACGACCGGCTTGATCTCCCGCCAGCTGGTCTTGAGGCCGCCCTCGGCGAGGATCACCACGAGTGCCGCGTAGCCGAGCACCTGGGTGAGCTCGGCGTTGTTGAACGTGACGCCGATCCCGTTCTGTCCCAGCGCCACGCCGATCCCGAGATAGATCAGCAGGCTCGGCAGCCCTGATCGGGTGGAGAGGCGGACGGCGCCCACCGCGAACAGCAGGATCACGGAGGACTCGAGCAGGAGCTGGTTCAGGTGGGAGACGTTCACGCAGGGGCACCTCGGGCAGGCATGGGCGGGCGGGGTGTCTGGTGGTGCTGTGGGGTGACCCGTTAAGAAGTCGTCAATGCTCCTCTTGCGGATCGTTACGCAGTCTAACATTTTGCCATATCTTTAGCTTGGTCCCCCGTTCACGGTGCCCGGTCGACTCGGCCTAATGTGGTGCCCTGTCACGGCCGCAGGCCCTGGACACGCCCGCCCGCCCCGAAGTCAGGACCGCAAGGACCCAGATGCCCCGCTCGAAGAAGTTCCGGCGCGCCCGTCTGATCGTGATCGTGCTGGTCGTGCTGCTGGTGGCCGGCACCGGCTACGGCGGCTACCGCGGGGTCTCCGCGGTCCGCGCCTCCTTCCCGGAGGTCGACGGCAGCGTCAAGGTGTCGGGCCTGAGCGCGCCCGTCGACGTCAAGCGGGACGCCAACGGCATCCCGCAGCTGTACGCCGACACCGACGAGGACCTTTTCCGCGCCCAGGGCTACGTCCAGGCGCAGGACCGCTTCTGGGAGATGGACGTCCGCCGGCACATCACGGCCGGCCGGCTCTCCGAGATGTTCGGCGACGGCCAGGTCGACACCGACGCGTTCATCCGCACCATGGGCTGGCGGCAGGTGGCGCAGAAGGAGTTCGACACCAAGCTGTCGCCGGAGACCAAGAAGCGCCTCCAGGCCTACTCGGACGGCGTGAACGCGTGGCTCGCCGAGCACCCCGGCGGCGCGAAGGCCTCGCTGGAGTACGGCCTGCTCGGCGTCGTCAACGGCGGCTACCGGCCCGAGCAGTGGTCCCCGGTCGACTCGGTGGCCTGGCTCAAGGCGATGGCCTGGAACCTCTCCGGGAACCTCCAGGAGGAGATCGACCGCTCGCTGCTGGCCCAGGACTTCGGCCCCGACAAGATCGCCGAGCTGTACCCGGACTATCCGTACGCCCGCAACGGCACCATCGTGAAGACCGGCGCCGTGACCGGCGACAACTACCGCCCCGCCGACGGCTCCCCGCAGTCCGGGACGGCCGCCGGAACGGCCGCCACCGCCCAGGGCGCGGCGACCACCAAGGCGATGCTGCAGGGCCTGACCGACCGGATCGACTCGATGCCGCAGCTGCTCGGCCGCCCCGGCCAGGGCATCGGCTCCAACTCCTGGGTGGTCGCGGGCTCGCACACCACCACCGGCAAGCCGCTGCTGGCCAACGACCCGCACCTCGGCCCCGGCCTGCCCTCGGTCTGGTACCAGATGGGCCTGCACTGCCGGACCGCCTCCCCGGCCTGCCAGTTCGACGTCTCCGGCTTCACCTTCGCGGGCATGCCCGGCGTGATCATCGGACACAACAAGGACATCGCCTGGGGCTTCACCAACCTCGGCGCCGACGTCACCGACCTCTACCTGGAGAAGGTCACCGGCCCGGAGACCTACCAGGTGGACGGCAAGGACGTGAAGTTCGACCTCCGCAAGGAGACCATCAAGGTCGCCGGCGGGGAGGACCGCACCATCACCGTCCGCACCACCCAGACCGGCGCCCCGCTGATCTCCGACCAGAGCAGCGAGCAGCAGAACGTCGGCAAGTACGCCCCCAACGGCCAGTCCGCCCCGGACCGCGGCACCAGCGGCTACGGCGTCGCCCTCCAGTGGACGGCGCTCAGCCCCGGCAAGACCATGGACGCCGTCTTCGAACTGGACAAGGCGAAGAACTGGGACGAGTTCCGCGCCGCCGCCAAGGACTTCACCGTCCCCGCGCAGAACCTGATCTACGCCGACGCCAAGAACATCGGCTACCAGGCCCCGGGCAGCATCCCGGTCCGCGGCAAGGGCGACGGCACCCTCCCCTCGCCGGGCTGGGACTCCGCGTACCAGTGGAAGGACCCGATCCCCTTCACCGCGCTGCCCTGGAGCCTCAACCCCTCGGCCGGCTACATCGTCACCGCCAACCAGGCCGTGGTGGACCCGAGCTACAAGTACAACCTGACCAAGGACTGGGAGTACGGCACCCGCGCCAAGGAGATCACCGACCAGATCGAGGGCCTGCTCAAGAACAACGGCAAGATCTCCCCGGACGACATGCAGACCCTCCAGCTGGACAACACCAGCGTGATGGCCAAGACGCTCGTCCCGCTGCTGCTCAAGCAGCCGATCAGCGACCCGTACGTGCGCGAGGCCCAGGACCTGCTGAAGGACTGGAACTTCCACCAGGACGCCGACTCGGCCGCCGCCGCCTACTACAACGGCGTCTGGCGCCAGCTGCTGATCCTGGCCTTCGGTCAGAAGTTCCCGGCCGACCTGCGGGCCAAGGACAACTGCCTGCTGGTCCGCCAGCAGGACGACCCGACCAAGCCGGACAGCTCCACCAAGATCGTCACCGAGTGCGGCACCCGCGAGCCGGGCAAGGCCCAGCCGGACGGCGGCGACCGCTGGACCGAGGTGGTCCGCCAGCAGCTGGAGAAGCCCGACAGCTCGTGGTGGACGTACATCGACGACCAGCACAAGGAGCAGAAGGGCCTGAACAACCTGCTCCAGGAGGCGATGAAGAACGCCCGCCAGGAGCTGACCTCGCTGCTCAGCAAGGACGTCTCCACCTGGAGCTGGGGTCGCCTGCACAAGCTGGAGCTGCGCGAGCAGACCCTCGGCACCGACAACTCCTCGATCGCCTCCGGCGCGGTGCACAAGCTGCTCAACCGCGGCCCGTACCGGCTCTCCGGCGGCTCGGCGGCGGTCGACGCGGCCGGCTGGAACGCGGCGGCCGGTTACCAGGTGGACTGGATCCCGTCGATGCGCATGGTGGTCGACCTGAACGACCTCGACTCCTCGCGCTGGATCAACGTCGGCGGCGCCTCCGGCCACGCCTTCCACGACAACTACAACGACCAGACCGACCTCTGGCTCAAGGGCAAGCTGCTGACCTGGTCCTACTCGCCGGACGCGGTCGAGAAGGCCACCAAGCACAAGCTGGTGCTCACCACCGGCTGACGCCCGGACAGCCCGGCCACCGGCGGCCCCGTTCCCCCCGAGGGAGCGGGGCCTCCGCCGTTCCCGCCTCCCTGTTCCCGCCACAGCCGTTCCCGCGGGGGAACGCGACCGCCGCCGACGTCCTCACCCCAGCCTGCGCACCCCCGAGGGCAGCACCGCCAGGTCCACCGGCCGGTCGTGCGGCTTGGCCGGCACCCGCTCCAGCAGCTCGTGCTCGTACAGCAGCACCGCCAGCACCGGCCGCGCGCCCGCCCGCGCCAGCCGGGCCAGCACCCGGTCGTAGCTGCCGCCGCCCCGGCCCAGCCGCAGCCCGGAGCGGTCCACCGCCAGGCCCGGCAGCAGCACCACCGCGGCCCCGGTCACCGCCTGCGGCCCGAGCCGCGGGCCGACCGGCTCCAGCAGCCCGCGTCCGGCCGGGGCCAGCGCGTCGGGCCCCGCGTACTCGGCCCAGTCCAGGTCGTTGTCTTCCAGCAGCACCGGCAGCAGCACCCGCACCCCGCGCGCCCGCAGCGCGTCCAGCAGCGGCCGCGTCCCGGGTTCGGCGCCCACCGAGACGTAGGCGGCCACCGTGGCGCCCGCGGCGGCCAGCTCCCCGGCGTGCGCGGCCAGCGCGCCGGCGGCCGCCGCGCGCTCCTCGGCGGCCAGTTCGCGCCGTTGCGTCAACAGCCGTGTCCTGAGGCCGCTCTTCTCGTTGGGCATCCGATCCTCGTTCATCCGATCCTCCTGGCCTGCGCACCGTCGACGCGCAGAGCCTGACACGCGAAAGGGCACCCCCCATTGACCACCCCGCTGCTGGTCCAGGCCCTGGCCGCACTGAGCGTCCCCGCACTGGCCGGCGCCACCGCCCTCGGACTGCGCGGACGGCGGGAGCGGGCCGGGGCCGCCGCCGGGGCCCAGCGGCTGCGCGGGCGGATCGCCGAGCTGGAGGAGCGCTGCGCCGAGCTGGAGCGCACCGCCTCCTGCGACCCGCTCACCGGTGTGTGGAACTACCGCCACCTCCAGCTCACCCTGGACCGGGAGATCGAACGGGCCCGCCGCGCCGAGCACACCGAGCAGGCCGACGGCCCGCGCCCGCTCGCCGTGCTGATGCTGGCCATCACCGGCTTCGACGCGGTCGTCGCCGAGCACGGCCGGGGCCGGGCGGGCGCGGTGCTGCGCGACCTCGCCCAGCGGCTCGCGATGGAGATCCGCCGGGCCGACACCCTCGGCCGCTACGGCGGCGAGGAGTTCCTGGTGGTGCTGCCGGACACCGGGGCCGAGGGCGCCGCGCAGGTCGCCGAGCGGCTGGTCTGGTCGGTCCGCCGGCACCTGCTGCTGGACTGGTCCTCCGGCCCGCGCGAGTCCCGCCCCGCCGCCGGCAACGGCCTGACCGCCGCCGCCGGCATCGCCGTGCTGCCCGAGGACGGCACCCACGCGGCCGTCCTGCTGCGCGCCGCCGACGCGGCGCTCGCCGCGGCCCGGGCGGCCGGCGGCGACTGCTGGCGGCTCTCGTCCCGGCAGCCAGGGGAACCCGACCACCCGGGAACCGATGGCCCCCGAACCGACCGCTCCGAGCAGGCCGGTTGCCCGTCCGATCACGGACCGGATGCCGAACGTGACCGTTCGGGAAAGGCGGGTAGTCTGTCGGCCTGTGTCGGCCGGGACCCCCTCGCCCAGCCGGTCGCGACCCATACGCCAGCCACTGTGGCCGGGCCCCGCGACGTGCTGTCCTAGCCGCCGCCGGTGATCGGCCGGGGCGAAAACGTGCCTGAGTAAGGTAAACGCATGACGACGACCAACTCCCGAGTTCCGGTAACCAAGGCCGTGGTACCCGCGGCCGGACTGGGCACCCGCTTCCTCCCGGCGACCAAGGCCACCCCGAAGGAGATGCTCCCGGTCGTCGACAAGCCGGCGATCCAGTACGTCGTGGAGGAGGCCTCCGCCGCGGGCCTGTCCGACATACTGATGGTCACCGGCCGCAACAAGCGCGCCCTGGAGGACCACTTCGACCGCGCCTACGAGCTGGAGGAGCTGCTGGTCCGCAAGGGCGACGAGCAGCGCCTGGCCCGGGTCCGCGAGTCCGTCGAGCTGGCCAACATGCACTACGTCCGCCAGGGCGACCCGAAGGGCCTCGGCCACGCCGTCTCGGTCGCCGAGCAGCACGTCGCCGGCCAGCCCTTCGCCGTCCTGCTCGGCGACGACCTGATCGACCCGCGCGACCCGCTGCTCTCCCGGATGATCGAGGTGCAGCAGCAGCTCGGCGGCTCGGTCGTCGCCCTGATGGAGGTCGACCCCTCCCAGATCCACCTCTACGGCTGCGCCGCCGTCAAGGCGAACGGCTTCGGCGAGGACGTCTTCCAGGTGACCGACCTGGTCGAGAAGCCGGAGCCCGGCGAGGCCCCGTCCGCCTACGCCGTGATCGGCCGCTACGTCCTCGACCCGCTGGTCTTCGACGTGCTGCGGGAGACCCCGCCCGGCCGCGGCGGCGAGATCCAGCTGACCGACGCGCTGCGCGAGCTGACCAACCGCGAGGCCGCGGACGGCGGCCAGGTGCACGGCGTGCTCTTCAAGGGCCGTCGCTACGACACCGGCGACCGCGCCGACTACCTGCGCGCTATCGTCCGTCTGGCCGCCGAACGCGAGGACCTGGGCCCGGAGTTCCGCTCCTGGCTGCGGGAGTTCGTCGGCTCCGAGATGCAGGCCTGACGCAGGGCCGACCACGACAGAGAGCGAGCCGCCGATGACCGGGTCCACCGAGCCCAGCACCACGCCCAGCGCCTGCTGCGACGCCGGAGCGGACCCGGCCCCGGCGGCCCCCCGCCTCTGGACGGTGGACGAGCACCTCGCCGACGTGCTGGCCGCGGTCGGCCCGCTGCCCGTGATCGAGCTCCAGCTGCTCGAAGCCCAGGGCTGCCGGCTCGACGAGGACGTGATCGCCGACGGCGACCTGCCGCCCTTCGACAACAGCTCGATGGACGGTTACGCGGTGCGCACCGCCGACACCGAGGGCGCCACCGACACCTACCCGTCGGTGCTCTCGGTGGTCGGCGACATCGCGGCCGGCGCCGGCGAGCTGCCCAGGGTCGGTCCCGGCCAGGCCGCCCGGATCATGACCGGAGCCCCGCTGCCGCCCGGCGCCCGGGCCGTCGCCCCGGTCGAATGGACCGACGGCGGCACCGGCACCGGGGTGGCCGCCGCCGCGATGACCGCGCCGGTCCCGGACGAGGAGGTCCGGGTCCTGCGCCCGGTCGCCGAGGGTGCGCACATCCGCCGCCGCGGCAGCGACGTCACGGCCGGCACCCGGGTGCTGGAGGCCGGCACCCGGCTCGGTCCCGCCCAGCTCGGCCTGCTCGCCGCGATCGGCCGGCCCACCGTGAAGGTCCGCCCGCGGCCCCGGGTCGTGGTGCTGTCCACCGGCAGCGAGCTGGTCCAGCCCGGCGAGCCGGTCGGCCCCGGGCAGATCGCCGACTCCAACAGCTTCACCCTCACCGCGGCCGCCCAGGAGGCCGGCGCCATCGCCTACCGGGTCGGCGCCGTCCCGGACGAGGCCGAGCGGCTGCGCGCCGTCCTGGAGGACCAGCTCGGCCGGGCCGACCTGATCGTCACCAGCGGCGGGGTCAGCGTCGGCGCGTACGACGTGGTCAAGGAGGTCTTCGAGTCCTACGGGGGCGTCGACTTCCGGCGCCTGCGGATGCAGCCGGGCAAGCCGCAGGGCTTCGGCCGGATCGGCGGCGCGGCCGGGGTGCCGCTGCTCGCCCTGCCCGGCAACCCGGTGAGCGCCTACATCTCCTTCGAGCTCTTCGTCCGTCCGGTCATCCGCACCATGCTCGGTGCCGCGCAGGTGCACCGCCCGGTCGTCCGCGCGCTCTGCCCGGCGGCGCTGCGCTCCCCGGCCGGCCGCCGGCAGTTCCTGCGCGGCCGCTACTCGGCGGCGGACGGCACGGTGGAGCCGGTGGGCGGCGCCGGGTCGCACCTGGTCGGCGCGCTGGCCCGGGCGAACTGCCTGATCACCGTTCCCGAGGACACCACCGCGCTGCCGGCCGGCAGCGCGGTGGACGTGGTGTTGCTGGACTCCTGATCGGCTCCCCGGACCGGGGAACGGTACGGTAGCGCGGTATTCGACCTGCGCGCCCCTGGAGTTCCCCGTGACGACACCTCCCCCCGGCGACCGCCTCACCCACGTCGACGACCAGGGCGCCGCCCGGATGGTCGACGTCTCCGAGAAGGCCACCACCGCGCGCACCGCGGTGGCGGCCGGCCGGGTGCGGGTCTCCCCGCAGGTGGTCGAGCTGCTGCGCGGCGAGGGCGTGCCCAAGGGCGACGCCCTCGCGGTGGCCCGGATCGCCGGGATCATGGGCGCCAAGAAGACCCCGGACCTGATCCCGCTCTGCCACCCGATCGCGGTCTCCGGCGTCAAGGTCGACCTCGCCGTCGCGGACGACGCGGTCGAGATCACCGCCACCGTGCGGACCGCCGACCGCACCGGCGTCGAGATGGAGGCGCTGACCGCCGTCGCGGTGGCCGGGCTGACCGTCGTCGACATGGTCAAGGCGGTGGACAAGGGTGCCACGATCGAGTCCGTCCGGGTGCTGAGCAAGACGGGCGGCAAGAGCGGCGACTGGTTCGCGCCGGAGGTGGACGCGTGACGGCGCCGGCCGGCGCGGTGCCCGCCGGGAGGGCGCTGGCCGTCACGGTGTCCAACCGGGCCTCGGCCGGGGTCTACGCGGACCGGGGCGGCCCGCTGCTGGTGGCCGGCCTGACCGCGATGGGCTTCACCGCCGACGGCCCCCGGGTCGTCCCGGACGGCGAGCCGGTGGAGGCCGTGCTGCGCGAGGCCGTCGCGGCCGGTTACGACGTGGTGCTGACCACCGGCGGCACCGGCATCTCGCCGATGGACCTCACCCCCGAGATGACCGCCCGGGTGATCGACCGGGTGGTCCCCGGCATCGCCGAGGCCATCCGTGCGTACGGCCGGGAGAAGGTGCCTACCTCGGCGCTCTCCCGCGGGCTCGCCGGGCTCGCCGGACGTACCCTGATCGTCAACCTGCCGGGCTCGACCGGCGGCGTCAGGGACGGCCTGGCCGTCCTGGAGCCGCTGCTCGCCCACGCCGTCGACCAGCTCGGCGGCGGGGACCACCCCCGGCCCGACGCCCCAGCGACCGGGAGAACCCACTGAACGCCGGCTGGCCGGTAGAACTCCACGAGGGGGACGTCGTGCTGCGCCCCATCCGGGCGCGCGACCAGCGCGAGTGGCAGGAGGTGAGCCGCCGCAACCGGGACTGGCTGCGCCGCTGGGAGGCCACCGTGCCGCCCGGCCCGGCGGGTCGGGTGAGCGGCCCCCGGCCGACGTACCGCCAGATGGTCCGCTTCCTGCGCGGCGAGGCCTCGGCCGGCCGGATGCTGCCCTTCGTCGTGCTCCACAAGGGCCGTCTGGTCGGCCAGTTGACCGTCGGCGGGATCACCTGGGGCTCGATGTGCTCGGCGAACATCGGGTACTGGGTGGACGAGGGCGTGGCCGGCCGAGGCATCATCCCGACCGCCGTGGCGCTCTCGGTGAACCACTGCTTCCGCACGCTCGGGCTGCACCGGATCGAGGTCTGCATCCGCCCGGAGAACGGCCCGAGCCGGCGCGTGGTGGAAAAGCTCGGCTTCCGCTCGGAGGGAATCCGGCCGCGCTATCTCCACATCGACGGCGACTGGCGCGACCACCTCGTCTACGCGCTGACCGACGAGGAGGTCCCGGAGGGGATGCTGGAGCGCTGGCGGGCGCTCAGTTCCGGGCGCGAGCGCAGTAATTGAATACATGTTCGAAAGAAATATCGATATGGCATCGAAGGGACACCGGACCCCCACAAATAGCGGCAAAATAGTCGGAGAATCAGCTTGATCACACGACACGCCGCGCCAAATTGCTGCCAGGCCTTCCCCGGCGCCCGTACGGTGTGAATCGTGAGCAGTAGCGGCCTTATCTACGCCGTCATCGTAGGGGCCTGGGCCGCCTATCTGGTGCCGATGTGGCTCCGCAGGCAGGACGAACTCAACGAGGCGCGCCCGACGGAACGCTTCAGCACCGCCATCCGCCTGCTGGCCGGGCGTTCGGGGCTGGAACGGCGGGCGGCCCGGTCCCTGGGCGACGAACCACGTGACGGCGAACAGAGCGACGACGGTCCTCCCGAACGGGACGGGACCTCCTCCGGCGACCCCGCGCGGGAGCCCGAACCCCCGGTGCGGCACCCGGCCGAACGGCCGGTCCCCGAGCCGCGGGCCGGCACCGAACGCCGGGCGCGGCTGCTGGCCCGCCGGCGCCGGATGGTCACCGCCCTCTTCTTCTCCTTCGCGCTCGGCGCGGTGGTCGCCGCGGTGGCCGGACTGGCCTTCCTCTGGGTCCCGGCGGTCCCGGCGGTCCTCCTCACCGTGTACATCGGCCACCTGCGCAAGCTGGAGCGCCAGCGGTACGAGGTGAAGCTCGACCGGGTCCGGGCCGCCCAGGCGGCCGAGCGGCTGCGCAAGCGCGAGCAGCAGCGCGCCGAGGCCGCGGCGCCCGGCGCCGCCCCGGCCGAGGCCCCCGCCGCCGCGGAGCCCGCCCCGGCCGCGTCCGCCGGAGGGCGGGCCGCGCGCCGACCGCACCTGCGGCTGGCGGCCGACCCGGAGCAGGTCACCGTCTCGGTGTCCTCCGCCTCCGCGGTGGCCGAGGCGACCGAGCACGAGGAGTGGGTCGACGGCATGCGCGAGCGCGGAGCGGCCGGCCCGGACTCCTGGGAGCCGGTGCCCGTCCCGCTGCCCACCTACGTGACCGCCCCGGTCGCCCCCCGGGTCTCCCGAGGCCTCGACCTGTCGGCTCCCGGCACCTGGACCGCCGGGCGCCCCGCCGAGTCCCGCAAGACCCCGCTGTTCGACCAGTACGCCGAGCCGCACGCCCCCGAGTCGCGCCCGCGCGCGGCCAACGAATAGCCCGGACCACCCCCGGCCGGCACCGTGACCCGGGGGTGGTCACGGACCCCCTCCGAAAGGTGCTAGAGTTTCTTCTCGTTGGGGCTGTGGCGCAGTCCGGTAGCGCACCTCGTTCGCATCGAGGGGGTCAGGGGTTCGAATCCCCTCAGCTCCACCCAACAGACCGGCTCAGGCCGGTCGACGAAATCCCGCCGGGAGGCAACTCCCGGCGGGATTTCGCGTTTTGGGCTCCGGGTTCGGGGCCGCCGCCACCCGGGGTTCGCTGTGGGGGAGATCACATCACCCTTCCGGGCCCGTTTCTGACGCGGTTTGGGGCTCAGAGGGGTCGGTTATGGTGGGTGGGCCCAGACGCTGACGAGGGAACGATCTGGTCTATCTCAACGGGGTGCCATCGCGGTGCGCGAGTTCGGTCTGAAGCGGTGGGTGCGACGGTCGGGTTCGGAGGAGTCCGGAGGCGCAGCGGAAACCGGAAGACCGAATTCCTGGACCCTCCCGGCGGTCTGCGTGGCAGCGGTGTCACTGGCGGTGTTCGCCTGGTTCCGGCACGGCCACGGGGCCACCATGGTCGACATGCTGGTCTACCG
The DNA here is from genome assembly GCF_053611565.1 of Kitasatospora sp. NPDC054795. Lineage (NCBI taxonomy): Bacteria > Bacillati > Actinomycetota > Actinomycetes > Kitasatosporales > Streptomycetaceae > Kitasatospora > Kitasatospora sp. NPDC054795. The sequence continues at coordinate 37,369 of NZ_JBSHAP010000025.1, read as the reverse complement.
GGCCGAGGGCCAGGCCGTCGTCCGCGGCGAGGACCTCTACGCGATGCGGCTGCCCGGCTGGGACCTGCCGGCCACCTACCCGCCGTTCGCGGCGATGCTCTTCGTGCCGAGCACCTGGTTCGACGTGAGCACCCTGCGCGTCCTGGTGATGCTCCTCAACTACGCGCTGCTCGCCGCGGCCGTGCACCTGTCGCTCAAACTGGCCGGCTGGCCGAAGCAGCACCGGGCGGCCGTGGTGATCCTGGCGACCGGCCTGGGCGTCTGGCTGGAGCCGGTCTTCACCACCTTCCAGTACGGGCAGGTCAACCTCGGCATCCTCTGCCTGGTCCTGTGGGACCTGACCCGCCCGGACAGCCATCGCCTCAAGGGCGTGGGCATCGGCCTGGCCACCGCCATCAAGATCACCCCGGGCCTGTTCGCCGTCTACCTGTTCCTGACCGGCCGGGTCCGGGCCGCCCTGGTCTCGGCCGGCACCTTCCTGGCGGCGGGCCTGATCGGCTGGGCCGTGCTGCCCGACGCCTCGTACGGGTTCTGGACCACCTACCTCTGGGACCCGAGCCGGGTCGGCGTGACCGTCCTGGTGGACAACCAGTCGCTGCGCGGCGCCGTCTGCCGGCTGCTGGACGTCAACGACCCGGGCCTGGTCGGGCTGATCGCCTCGGCGCTGGTCGCCACCTTCGGGCTCGGCGTGGCGGTGCTGGCCGGGCGCTCCGCGCGGGTGCTGCGCCGGGCCGACGCCTGGGGCGCGGTCTGCGCCGCGCTCACGGCTCTGCTGGTCTCACCGATCAGCTGGACCCACCACTGGGTCTGGTGCATCCCGCTCCTCGCCCTGCTGGCCGTGGAGGCCAGGACCACGGCCCGGAGGGTGCTGTTCGGCCTGACCCTGCTGGTCTTCCTCTCGCACGTCATGTGGACGGTGCCGCACCGCTGGGGCCGCGGGGTCGCCTGGTACTGGCAGCTGCCCGGCTCGATCTACCCGCCGATCGCGATCGCCGTCCTGGTCGTGCTGGGCGTGCGGCTTTACCGTGCCCGGCGGCAGGCCGTGGAGGCCACCGGCGGAGGGGTCCGGGCCCTGCTGGCCGCCAGGCTGGACCGCGATCCCGCACTGACGAACCGGACCTGACGGCCGGACCCACGGACCCAGACCGGACGGATCGGACCCGACGTGACCACCCAGACCGCACCCCCGCCGCCGGCCGCCGCCGTGCCCGCCGCCCGCCGGCTGGCCGAGGCCGTCCTGCTCGGCCCGGCCCGGCGCACCCTGCTGCTCACCGCGCTCTGCTTCGCGGTGACCTGCGCCATCGGCCTGCAGGGCTGGACGTCCGTGTCGCTCGGCGGCTTCGACCTCGGCATCTTCGACCAGGGCGTGCGCGGCTACGCCCACTTCGGGCTGCCCGTCTCGACGCTGAAGAGCTTCCACCACGAGTTCCCGCCCGGCTTCTCGCTGCTCGGCGACCACTTCTCGCCGGTGCTGGCACTGCTCGCCCCGCTGTACTGGATCTGGGACGACCCGCGCTCGCTGATCATCGGGCAGTCGCTGCTGTTCGCGGCCGGGGTGCCGCTGATCCGGCGGATCGCCGGGTACGCCTTCGCCGCCGCCGAGCCGCGCACCGCCCGCCGGGCCGCCGACCTGGCCGGCCTCGCCTACGGCCTCGGCTGGCCGCTGCTGGTCGCCGCCCGGGTGGGCTTCCACGAGGTCGCCTTCGCGGTGCCACTGACCCTGCTGATGCTGGAGCGCGGGCTGGCCCGCCGGTACGGCACGGTGGTGCTCGCCGCCGTACTGCTGTGCTGCACCAAGGAGGACCTCGGCCTGATGGTCGGGGCGTACGGACTGGTGCTGCTGCTGCGCACCCGCCGTACGGAGGACCGGGCGGGCCGCTTCACCGGCCTGGGGCTGCTGCTGGGCGGGCCGGTCGCCTCGGCCGTCGCCATCACCTGGCTGATCCCGGTGATGGGCGGGCAGCCGGGCTACTACTGGAACTACGGCTCGCTCGGCACGGACGGCGGGGACGCGCTGCGCAACCTGCTGCACGACCCGTTCCTGCTGGTGCAGGCCGCCTTCGACCAGCCGCTCAAGCCGCTGTTGCTGCTGTGGCTGTTCGGCACCACGCTGCTGCTGCCGCTGCGCTCGGCCACCGTGCTGTGCGCGCTGCCGCTGCTGGCCGAGCGGATCCTGTCGAGCAACCCCAACCACTGGTCGATCGCCCGGCACTACGACTCGCTGCTGTGGCCGATCCTGCTCACCGCCGCGATCGAGGTGCTGGGCCGGCTGAGCGCCGCCGGGCGGCCGGAGCGGAGCGTGCGGCGGGCCCGTCGGCTCGGCCTCGGCGCGGCCGGGATCGCGCTGGTCGCCGCGGTGCCGATCGGCCTGCTGCCGCTGGCCGTACCGTCGTCCTGGGCGCCGAAGACGAGCGAGGCGGCGCTGGTGCGGGCGGCCGCGCTGATCCCGGACGGGGCATCCGTCGAGGCGGACAACCAGATCGCGCCGCGGCTGACCGCCCGGGCGGACGTGGTGCTGGTCGACGGCACGCCGCGCGGGCGCGAGTACGTGCTCACCCGGGGCGACAAGCGGTCCTTCCCGTTCAAGACGGACAAGGAGCAGGCCGAGCGGATCCGGCTGCTGCTGGCGCACGGCTACCGGCAGCTGTGGGCCGAGGACGGGGTGGTGCTGCTGCACCGGGAGGGCGACGAGCCGATCCCCGGCGAGCACGTGCCGGGGCCGGGCAGCGAGCCGGTCCAGGACGAGGTCCCGTCCGACGTGGGGCACAACCTCTTCCGCGGCTGACAGCCGCCACCCGCACACGCCGCGGGGCCGGCCGGGTCCGCCTTCCGGCGGGCCCCCGGGGGGGCCCCGGGGGGGGGGGTGGCCGGGGGTGTTGGC
>NZ_JBSHAP010000025.1:0-34478 GCF_053611565.1 Kitasatospora sp. NPDC054795 | reverse complement strand
ACGTCCGGCCGGCCCCGCGGGGTGCCTCAGGGGCGGTCGGAGCCGTTGTAGCTGCCGCTGTGGTGGGAGCCCTGGGCCGGGACGGCGCCGTAGTGGCCGGGCCGGTGGCCGCGCGGGTGCCGGGTCAGCTTGTAGCCGAGGACGCCGGCCAGCGCGGCCAGGAAGCCGCCGGCGATCGTCCAGTACCAGCGGCTGTTCCAGCCGGAGAACCAGCCGGTGTACCAGTGCTCCTCCTGGGCGACCGGGGCGGCCGCCTTGGCCGTGCTCGCGCCGCCGCCGACCGGCGGGACCAGCGGGGCCTTCAGCTCGCCGCCCTCCGGCTGGGCGTTGTCGGCGTCGCCCTTGGCGGCGACGTGCAGCTGGACCGAGGAGGCCAGGCCGAGGTCCGGCTGCGGGACGTCGCTGACCGACAGCCGCACGTAGTAGGTGCCGGGCAGCGGGTCGCCGGACCACGGCTCGGCCCAGGTGCGGACCTCGCGCAGGGTGCAGTTCAGCGCCAGGGCGGCGGTGCTCTGCTCGGCGGTGGCGTTCTGGGTACCGGCGGTGCACGACTGGCGCCGGCGCAGTCCGTCGAAGATCTCGACGGACCAGGTCTGCGGGCCGTGCCGGTCGGCCGTGGGGGCCAGGTTGACGGTCAGGTCGACCGTCGGGGTCTGGCCCTCGGAGGCGCCGAACGCCCAGTACAGGTAGTCACCGGTGGAGACGGAGACGTTGGCGTCCTGGCCGGGGGAGAGGTTGACCGCGGTCAGGAACGAGGTGCCGGCCTTGGTCGCCGGGGCCGGGGTGCCGTTCGCACTCGCCGAGGGGGACGGCGAGGCGGCCGAGGCCGCCGGGGCGCCCAGGGCGCTCAGAGCCAGGGCGGGCAGCAGGGCGAGGGCGGCGAGGGCGCCGCGAATCGTCGTACGCATGGTCAGTTCTCCCGCCAGACGGCGATCCGCCAGCGCGCGATCCAGCCGAAGACCAGACCGAAGGCCAGGCCGGCCAGGGTGAGGGTGAGCAGCAGGATCCAGCCGCGGCCGAGGCCCATCGCGGCGCCCTCCGGGGCGGGCGAGGCGGAGGCCAGGTCGACGGTCAGCTCCAGCGGCATGCCGGGGTCGGCCAGGACGCCGTTCTGCGGGGCCAGCGAGTTGCTGACGACCAGGCAGACGGTGGTCTCCGGCTTCTCCTTGGAGCCCTTCGAGGCGGTGGGGCTCGCGGTGACGTAGCCCTTGGAGTCGTCGGTGGACCAGCGCAGGCCGGTGGAGACCACGTCGGTGCGGCCGCTGCCGGCGTCGGTGCCGCGGACCAACTCCTGGCCGGTCGCGCTGGTGGCCTGGAGCAGCACCCCGTAGTCCCGGGCGACCGGGCGGTCGAGGGCGACGCTGACCGAGGCGCGCAGTTCCTGGCCGGACTTGACCGGGACCTTGTAGACGCGGTGCTCGGAGAACTTCTCGCGGTCGGTGTAGACGCCCGGGGCGAGCACGGGGGCGCTCTCGCACTTGTCGGTGCCGGCGGTCTTGACCGGGGCCACCGTGTAGGTGTCGTTGGAGCGGTCGACCAGCTGCTTCACCTTGTCGGTGAGCTGCTCCTGGGTGCGGACGTCGGTATAGGTGCCGCCGGTCGCGTTGGCGATGCAGAGCAGCTGCTGGCGGGTCTTGTCGTCGTGGGCCAGGCCCAGGGTGTCGACCACCAGGTGGATGCCCTGGGAGGCGAGCTCGCGGGCGACGTCGCACGGGTCGGGCGGGGTGCAGGTGTCCTCGCCGTCGGTGATCAGCACCACGCGGCGGGTGGTCTCGCCCTTGCCGAGGTCCTGGGCGGCGCCGCGCAGGGCCAGACCGATCGGGGTCCAGCCGGTGGGCCGCAGGGTGGCGACGGCGGTCTTGGCCTCGACCTTGTTGGTCCTGCCGACCGGGAAGAGCTGCTTGGTGTCCAGGCAGCCCTGGGCCTTGTCGTTGCCGGGGTAGTTCGCGCCCAGGGTGCGGATGCCGAACTCGGTCTCCGCGGGCAGTGCGTCGATCACCTCGTTCAGCGACTGCTGGGCCACCGAGATGCGGCTCTTGCCCTGGATGTCCGTGGCGGTCATGGAGCCGCTGACGTCCAGGACGAGGTCGACCCGGGGGGCCTCCTTGGATGCGGGGGCGGCCCCGGCTGATGGTTCGTCGGCGTGGGCGGGCAGGCCGAGGAGCAGCGAGGCGCCCGTTATCGCCAGGGCCGCCAGCAGGCTGCCGAGCCTGGTCTGTGGTCGTCGTCCGGTAGTCACCCGGCCGATCCTAGGGATCATCAGTTCATCGTGGCGAAACGAGTCCGGATCGTGCCTCAACCAGCTCCGGCGCGAACTCCGGCGCATCGGTGCGCAATTCGCTGACGCCGGGCTTATGCGCCGTGGATAGCCTTCCGTACGCATCGGACGGCGGAGGGGGCGCGATGGAGCTGGCGGCGGTCGGCAAGCGGTACGGGCGGCGGGGGCGGTGGATCCTGCGCGGGGTGGACCTGACGGTCGGGCCGGGGCAGTTGGTGCGGATCGCCGGGCGCAACGGGAGCGGCAAGTCGACGCTGCTGCGGCTGGTCGCCGGGATCGAGCGGCCCAGTACGGGGCGGGTGGTGCGGCCCGGCCCGGCGGCGTACGTGCCCGAGCGCTTCCCGCCGGCGCTGCCCTTCGACGCCTCCTCCTACCTGCTGAGGGTGGGCCGGGTGCACGGGCTGTCGGCGGAGCGGGCGCGGCGGCGGGCGGGGGAGTGGCTGGACCGGTTCGGCGTCGCGGACCGGGCGGGCACGCCGCTGAGCCGGCTGTCGAAGGGCACCTGCCAGAAGGTCGCGGTCGCCCAGGCACTGCTCCCCGAGGCGCGGGTGCTGCTGCTGGACGAGGCCTGGACCGGGCTGGACCCGCAGGCGCGGGCGGTGCTGGACGAGGCGGCCGCCGATCGGGCGGCGGCGGGCGGCACGGTGCTGTTCGTCGACCACGACCCGGCCCGGCTGGCCGGGCTGACCAGCGCCGCCTACGGGGTCGGCACGGACGGCGTGCTGCGGCCCGTCGAGGACGGTCCCCAGGAGCCGCCGCGGGACGGGCCGGTGATGGAGGTCGAGGTGGACGTCCCGGACGGCGCCCCGCTTCCTCCGCTGCTGCCGGGGGCGCCGGAGGTCACCGCGCTGGCCGGGACGGCGGTGCGGCTGGCGGTGCCGGCCGCGCACTCGGACGCGCTGCTGCGCCGGCTGCTGCTGGGCCGCCCGGCCGTCCGGGTGCTGGCGGTGCGGCGGCGCGAGGAGGGGCAGCGGTGACGGCGCGGATCGGGGCGCTGACCCGCTACCACCTGGAGCTGCTGCTGCGCTCGCACGCCTGGCTGCCGCCGTTCCTGGCGTACGCGCTGCTGCTGGTGGTCGGGGTGGCGGCGGGCGACCCGCTGCTGGGCGGCCTCGGCTTCGGCGCGGGGGTGCTGCTGCCGGTGAGCGCCTGGTACGTGCGCAGCGTGCTGAGCGCGGAGCCGCCGGCCTCGCGGGCCTGCCTGGTGGCGGCGGCGGGCCCGGTCCGGGTCCACCTGGGGGCGCTGCTGGCGGCGCTGACGGTGTCGCTGGTGCTGGCGGCCGGCCAGGTGGCGGCGGTCTGGTGGACCAGTGGGCCGGTGGCCGACCCGGGGGCGCGGCAGGAGCCGGGGGCCGGGGCGGCGGTGGCGGCCGGCCTCGCGGCCTCGGTGGTCAGCGCGCTGCTGGGGGTGCTGGCCGGGGCGCTGGCGAACCGTCCGGTGCTGCTCCGCCCGCAGTACGGCATCCCGACGGCGCTGGGGCTGGCCACGCTGCTGCTGGTGGTGCCGGTCTCGCCGGCCAACACGGCGGTGCGCGCTCTGGTGTCGGCGGCCCGGACCGGGCGGATCGAGGTGCCGTGGGCGAGCCTGTCGGCCGCCGTCGTCCTGCTGGCCGCAGTGGGGGCGGGGGTGGCGGCGCTGGCCGGGCGGCGGCCGGAGTGACGACCCCGGGACGGACCGGCGGGCCCGGGCGATTCCGTCGACGGCGGACACACCGCAGCGAATAGTCCTACATATGGACAACCCTCGCCAGGGTGCGGCACCGGGACCCGGCCGGCCCGGCGGACAGCGGGGCCACCGATGTGACGGGTGGCGCCCTGGCCGCGCCGATCGCCCGGTCGGTGATGCGGGCGGTGCTCGGCGGGTGATCCCCGCGCGGCGCCGACCTGCTGCTTTAATCGCCGGGAGGTAGAAGCGCCGTTTACGAAGTGTCCGGTTTGTACATCACTGTGCGCCAATTCGGACAATGCGCCGGTTGGGACTGTTCGTTTGCGACACTGGTGCTTTCGCCGGGTACTGTCCCATGTTTGTTCGGTTGATCCCCGATGACACCCCAGGGTGTTTCGGGTGACCAGCCACCAGGACACCCTCCCCCGCCCAGAAGGACCGCAGTTTTGGCCAGCAACACCCTTGGTGCGCGTCTGCTGCGACGCAAGCCCGTCTCGACACTGATCGCCGAGACCGAAGGCAAGAACTCCCTCCCGGCCGGTGCGCCCGAGGAGGGCGGGCGCTCCGGCATCCACCTGCGCCGCTCGATCGGGCTGTGGCAGCTGTCCTCGATCGGCATCGGCGCCACCATCGGCACCGGCATCTTCTTCGTGCTGAACACCGCGGTGCCCTCGGCCGGCCCGGCCGTCATCCTGTCCTTCGTGATCGCCGCGGTCACCGCCGGACTCACCGCGCTCTGCTACGCCGAGATGGCCTCCGCGATCCCGGTCTCCGGCTCCTCGTACTCCTACGCCTACGCCACCCTCGGCGAGGGCGTCGCCTTCGGCGTCGGCATCTGCCTGCTGATGGAGTACGGCGTCTCCGCCTCCGCGATCGCGGTGACCTGGGCCGAGTACCTGAACAAGTTCTTCGACCTGGCCTTCGGGTTCACGATCCCCGAGGAGCTCTCCGGCGCGCCGGACAGCACCCACTGGTTCAACCTGCCGGCGCTGCTGCTGGTCGCCATGGTCTGCGTCCTGCTGATCCGCGGCGTCAGCGAGTCGGTCAAGGTCAACGCGGTGATGGTCGCGATCAAGATCCTGATCCTGCTGATGTTCATCGGCGTGGCGCTCACCGGCTTCCACTCCGGCAACCTGAGCCCGTTCATGCCGCTCGGCTTCAGCGGCGTCCAGATCGCCGCGTCCAGCATCTTCTTCTCCTTCATCGGCCTGGACGCCGTGTCCACCGCCGGCGAGGAGGTCAAGAACCCGCGCCGCACCCTGCCGATGGCGATCATCATCTCGCTGGTCGTGGTGACCCTGCTCTACATCCTGGTCGCCCTGGCCGGCATCGGCGCCCAGCCCTGGCAGAAGTTCGACGGCCAGGAGGCCGGCCTCGCCCAGATCCTCCAGGACATCACCGGCCAGAGCTGGCCCGCGATGGTCTTCGCCTTCGGCGCGATCGTCTCGATCTTCAGCATCACCCTCGTGGTGATCTACGGCCAGACCCGCATCCTGTACTCGATGGGCCGCGACGGCATGCTGCCCAAGCGCTTCGCCCAGCTCTCCCCGCGCACCGGCACCCCGATCTGGAACACCATCGTGGTGGGCCTCGGCGTCGGCGCGCTGGCCGCGTTCATCCCGCTGCGGGTCCTGGCCGACATCACCAGCCTCGGCACGCTCATCGCCTTCTCGGTGGTCTCGATCGGCGTGATCGTGCTGCGCCGCACCCAGCCCGACCTGCCGCGCGGCTTCAAGGTGCCCGGCTACCCGGTCGTCCCGCTGATCAGCGTCGGCTTCTGCATCTACCTGATCACCGGCCTGCACGCCGACACCTTCCGGGCCGGGGCGATCGCCCTCGCCGTCGCCCTGGTCGTCTACTTCGGCTACAGCATCCGGCACTCCCGGCTGGAGCAGGCCGGGCAGCCGTCCGTCTCCTCGGACAGCTCCGCCGACTGACCCGGAACCAGAACCCGGTGAAGGGCCGCCGGCCGCCGAGGCGGCCGACGGCCCTTTTCCCGCCAACGCCCGTCCGGTGTCCAACGCCATGGCGACAGGGCCCGGCTCCCACCCATAACCTTCCACCATGGTGAGCACCCGCACGCCCGGCTACTTCCGCCCGCGCGGCCGCTTCACCGGCCGCAGCAGAACGCCGGCCCAGACCTCCGCGACCGAGGCGTCGTCCGGACCCGGACGACCGCCGCGCGGCTTCTCCGTCCGCCCCTTCCCCCGACAGCGTGGCGAGAGCACCTTTCCGCCCACGCCCGATCGGCTGAACGGCGCCCGGCTCGCCGGGCTCGCCTCGATGCGGACCGTCCAACTGCTCGGCTGCCTGGTCGCGGCCGGCTGGGCCGCCGCCTTCCCGCTCGTCTCCGACCTGGCCAACCAGCGGCTGTGGGGCCTGATCGCGGCCCCCGCCTACGTCCTGGCCGGACTGCTCTGCCTGACCCTGCCGCGTCGCTTCGCGGCCCGTGCCGCCGCCTCGGTCGCCCTCGTCGGGGCCGTCCTGGTCCCGCTGGCCCTGCTCGCCCTGAACGGTCGCCACCAGTCCGAGGTCATGGTGGTCGAACGCTCGGCCCACCTGCTGCTCACCACCGGCACCGCGTACCTGCCGCACCCGGTGGTGGTCACCGACTACAACCCGTACCTGCCGGCGATGTCCCTGTTCGGGATGCCGCGCCAGCTGCTCGGCGACTCCACCGCCTTCGCGAGGGTCGCCGGGGACGCCCGGATCTGGTTCGCGCTGACCTTCTTCGTCTGCCTGCTGGCCGCCTGGCGGCTGCTGCGGCCCGCCCGCCCCGCCGGGGGCGACCCGCGCGCGCCGCTGCTGCCGCTGGCCGTCCTCACCGCCTCGCCGCTGATCGCGCTCGCCCTGGCGGTCGGCGGGGTGGACCTGCCGCTGATCGGGGTCTGCTGCCTGGCCATGGCGCTCGCCGAGCGGGACCGCACCGTCGGCGCGGGACTGGTGCTCGCCCTCGCCTGCACCCTGAAGTGGACGGCCTGGCCCGCGCTGCCGGTCGCCGTCCTGCTGCTCTGGCGGCTGTACGGCCGCCGCCCCGCGGCCCGGACCGCGCTGATCGGGATCGGGGTGAGCACACTGGTGATCCTGCCCTCCGCGCTGGCCCAGCCGGCCGCGCTGCGCGAACAGGTGGTGCGCTTTCCGCTCGGGATGACGGCGATCCGCACCCCGGCGGGCAGCCCGCTGCCCGGCAAGGTGCTGGCCGGCTTCGGACCGACCGGGCACGCGATCTCGCTGGCGCTGATGACCGTGGCCCTGGTCGCGGTGGCGATCTGGCTGCTGGCCCGGCCGCCGGTCTCCGCGATCGCCGCGGCGGACCTGCTGGCCGCCGGGCTCGCCATCGCCTTCATGCTGGCCCCGGCCGGGCGGTTCGGGTACCTGGCGCTGCCGGTGGTGCTGATGATCTGGCCCCGGCTGGCGGCCCGCCGCTGGAGCAGCCGGCGCCCGGTCCCGCCCGGCCGGGTGCGGGAGAGGCCGCAGCCCGCGCTGCCGCGCGGCTGAGAAAGCCCCGGCCCGCCCTGCCGTGAGGCCGGGCGGGCCGTTCGCTCGGGGCCGTCTGCCCGGGGGGCCTACCGGCCGGCGGCCTTCAGGATGGAGGCGACGGCCGGGCCGGCCGCGTCCACGCCGTGGCCGCCGCCCTGGACCTCGGCGGCCACCGCGAGGTTGCCCCGGTAGGCGGTGAACCAGCTGTTGGTGACGTCGACCCCGGCGACCTCGGCCGAGCCGGTCTTGGCGCCCGCGTTGTCGGTGATGCCGGCCATCACCTCCTTGGCGGTGCCGCCGGTGGCGGTGGCCGCCATCATCGCCTTCAGCTTGGCGTCCACGTCGGGGGAGAGCGGGCGGGCGGCCTTCTGCTGCGGCAGCTCCGCCACCAGGATCGGCTGCTTGAACTCGCCGCTCTGCACGGTGGCGGCGACCGAGGCGATGGCCAGCGGGTTCATCTGGACCTTGCCCTGGCCGATGTAGTTCATGGCCTGCTCGTCCTTGCTGCCCGGCGTCGCCGGCACCTTGCCGTCGGTGTTGGGCAGACCGGTCTTCCACTCCAGGCCGATGCCGAACACGTCCTTGGCCGTGCCGGACAGCGTCTCGGGCTTGAGGCTGGCCAGGCCCTGATTGATGAAGGCGGTGTTGCAGGACATCATGAAGTCCTGCTGGAGCGTGTTGTTCGGGAAGGCGCCCGGGAACGAGTTCGGGATCGGGTGCGCGTTGCCGCTCTTCTCCGGGCAGGCCACCACGGTGTCCGGGTTGACCCCGTTCTCCAGTAGCGCCGCCGAAGTGATGATCTTCATCGTCGAGCCCGGCGCGAGCAACCCGGTGAAGGCCCGGTTCTGTCCGTTGGCCGGCGAGTTGGCGAAGGCCAGCACCTGACCGGTGCTCGGCTCGATCGCCACGACGGAGGCCGGCTTGCCGCCCAGGTCGGTCATCGCCTTCTCGGCGGCGGCCTGCAGGGTGTTGTCGATGGTCAGCTTGAACGGCTTGCCGGGCTTCGGCTCGACGATGGTGAACAGCTTGTCCTGGGCGCCCTTGCCGGCCGGGTCGGAGATCACCACGGCGCTGCCCGCGTCCTGGTCCTTGGCCGGGTCCGGCGGCAGCAGCTTGTTGGCGTTCTCCTGGAGGGTGGTCATCAGCGCCTGGGTGAGCGAGGCGCCCTGGACCGGCTTGCCGTTGCGGTCCACCACCGTGGACGGCGGGGCGAAGACCGGCTGGACGGCGATGGTCTCGTTGCCGGACAGGTGGGGGTGGACCACCGAAGGCGCCCAGTGCACGGCCGGGGTGTTGTCGCTCATCTTCACGACGCCGAGGAAGCCCTGGTAGTCCCAGGCCCGGCTGGTGCCCGCGAACTCGGCGCGCGCCTTGTAGGACATCAGGGTGCCGGTGGGGCCGGGCGTGGCGGTGGCGGACGGTGTGTCGCTCGCACCCGGCGTCGCGGAGGCCCCGGCGGACGGCTTGGCGGCGGGGGCGGGGGTGCCGGTGGCGGCGGAGAAGACCTGCTGGGTGGTCGGGCCGAACGGGGTGAGGGTCAGCGCGCTCGGCTTGACCTGGTCGCGGAAGGCGGTCAGACCGGCCGTGGCCGCGGCCGGGTCGTCGGTCAGCGAGGCCGCCTTGGCGATGTCGCCGGCCGCCCAGGCCGTCAGGAAGTCCTTCAGACCGGCTGTCGCCTGCTCGGCCGACGGCGGTTCGGCGACCACGGTGCGCGGCTTCTTGCCGCCGGAGCCGTCCGAGTCGTTCATCAGGCTGTACGCGCCGTAGCCGCCGCCCGCGAGGACGGCGATGGACACGCCGGTGATGATGCCGATCTTCGCGCCACTGCGCATGGTGCAGGTCCCCCAGGGGTCTCGCGGCCGGGCGCAACCGGCCGGGGCCGGAAACGCGGTACCCCCCCACCCTAGGCAGCACGGATCGGTGCGCCGGCGAATCGCCCGGCACTTGTGACGGATCTGGTACGTGTTGTGCACCGCATACGGACGAATCGCGGGAACCCGGTGCGCCCGGGGCGGATCAGATCCAGGTGTTGAACCACATCCGGCGGCGCCAGTCCTCCAGGGGAATGGTCTGCCCGGTGAACAGCGGGAAGAAGAAGAGGAAGTTCCAGAGGATCAGCAGGATCAGCAGGCCGGCCGCCGCCGATCCGATGATCCGGCGGTCCCGGGAGGCTCCGGGCGGCCCGATCAGCGCGCCGATCAGCATGGTCACCGCGAGCACCAGGAACGGGACGAAGACCACCGCGTAGAAGAGGAAGATCGTCCGCTGCTGGTAGGCGAACCAGGGCAGGTAGCCGGCGGCCAGGCCGCAGAGCAGCGCGCCGGCCCGCCAGTCCCGCCGGGCCGCCCAGCGCCACAGGCAGTAGGCCAGCGCCACGAGGCCCGTCCACCACAGCAGCGGGGTGCCGATGCCCAGCACCTCGCGGGCGCAGTCGGCGGCGGTGCAGCCGGCCTGGCCGTACTTGGGGGACTCGTAGAAGAAGGACACCGGCCGGCCCAGCACCAGCCAGGACCACGGGTTGGACTGGTAGGTGTGCGGGTCGCTCAGGCCGACGTGGAAGTCGTAGACCGTCGAGTGGTAGTGCCACAGGGAGCGCAGGGCCTCGGGTATCCACGGGAAGTCGGTGGAACGGCCGACCGCCCAGTCCCGGCCCCAGCCGCCCCGGCCGGGGGCGGTGCTGCTGGCGAACCAGCCCCACCAGGACGCGATGTAGACCGCGACCGACACCACGACGACCGAGACGAAGGCCGGCACCACGTCCCGGGCGAGCACCGCCAGGAACGGGCGCGGGGCGCCGGCCAGGCGGCGGGCGCCGACGTCCCAGAGCACGGTCATCAGGCCGAAGGCCGCCGCGACGTACAGGCCGCTCCACTTGGTGGCGCAGGTCAGGCCGACGCAGACGCCGGCCGCGATCCGGTACGGGCGCCAGCCCAGGTTCAGCCGCTGGGCGAGCCGCGGGTCCTCGACGCCGCCCAGCCTCCGGGCCAGCAGGGCCCGGGTGCGGTCGCGGTCCAGCAGCAGGAAGCCGAAGGCGGCGAGGGTCCAGAACATCACCACCAGGTCGAGCAGGGCGGCCCGGCTGAGCACCAGGTGCAGGCCGTCCACCGAGAGCAGCAGGCCCGCCACGCAGCCCAGCAGGGTGGAGCGGAACATCCTGCGGGCGATCCGGGCCACCATCAGCACCGACAGGGTGCCGAGCAGGGCCACCGCGAACCGCCACCCGAAGGGGTTCATGCCGAACAGCTGCTCGCCCGCACCGATGATCCACTTGCCCACCGGCGGGTGCACCACGTACGAGGGCGTCGCCCGGTACGGGACGGCCGCGCCCGGCGTCATGATCGTGGCGTTGGCGTCCTCCGGCCAGCTGATCTCGTAGCCGCCGTGCCAGAGCGCGTACGCGTCCTTGGCGTAGTACGTCTCGTCGAAGATGATCGCGTGCGGCTGCCCGAGGTTCGTGAACCGCAGCAGGCCGGCGAACACCGCCACCGCGACCGGGCCGAGCCAGCCGGCCCAGCGGCAGAGGAAGAACCACAGGCCCTGCGGCAGCGAGACGCCCAGCCGCAGCAGCAGCGGCGACTGCGGCACGTCCCGGGGCGTCACCCGGGGGCCGTCCGGCATCGGCGGTGCCAGGCGCTCGGTGAGCGTCGCCGTGGCGCGGGCGGTCCAGCCGTACCCGGCCAGGCGCTCGCGCCAGCCGGCCGGCCCGGACCGCGGCGCGGGCCCGGCCTGGGGCGAGCGGGGGGACGGCAGGCCGGCGCCGCCGTACGCGGAGTGGTCCGTACCAGTGGGCGTCTGGGCCGCCGTGTCGCCGTTCATCCGCCACATCGTAGGGGCGCTCTTCGTACGCGTGTCCGCTCCCTCGGAAGCTGACCGAATCGTCACCAAAAGCCCCGGGCGCGCGACAGCTGCAAGGATGGGGACCGTGACAGGAGTACTCGTTCTCGCAGGCACCCCCATCGGCGACGTCTCGGACGCCCCGCCCCGGCTGGTCAACGAACTGGCCACGGCGGACGTGATCGCGGCCGAGGACACCCGGCGGCTGCGCCGGCTCACCCAGGCCCTGGGGGTGACCCCGGCCGGGCGGGTGGTCTCCTACTTCGAGGGCAACGAGGTCGGCCGCACCCCCGAACTGGTCGAGGCGCTGCTCGGCGGCGCCCGGGTGCTGCTGGTCACCGACGCCGGCATGCCCTCGGTCTCCGACCCCGGCTACCGGCTGGTCGCCGCCGCCGTCGCCGCCGACGTCAAGGTCACCGCGGTGCCCGGGCCCTCGGCGGTGCTCACCGCGCTCGCGCTGTCCGGCCTGCCGGTGGACCGCTTCACCTTCGAGGGATTCCTGCCGCGCAAGAACGGCGACCGCGCCCGGCAGCTCGCCACGATCGCCGCCGAGCCCCGCACCATGGTCTTCTTCGAGGCGCCGCACCGGATCGCCGAAGCGCTCACGGCGATGGCCGAGGCGTTCGGGCCCGAGCGTCCGGCCGCCGTCTGCCGCGAGCTCACCAAGACCTACGAGGAGGTCAAGCGCGGGCCGATCGGCGAACTGGCGGCCTGGGCGGCCGAGGGCGTCAGGGGCGAGATCACCGTCGTGGTCGCCGGCGCCCCGCCGGCCGCGCCCCAGGAGCTGACCCCGGCCGAGCTGGCCCGGCTGGTCGCCGTCCGCGAGGAGGCCGGGGAGCGCCGCAAGGAGGCCATCGCGGCCGTCGCGGTGGAGCTCTCGCTGCCCAAGCGGGAGGTCTTCGACGCGGTCGTGGCGGCGAAGCGGGAAGGCCTGGGAGGAGCCCCGGGACAGGGGTGAATACCGGGGGTTGCGTTGCTCACGGGGAGTCGTACCGTGGAGGGAAGGCCCCGGTAAACACCCGCTGAGCTGAAGCTTCGGTCGCGGTTTTCGGTCCCGTGGAGGCCCTTCGTATAGGGCTCCCCAACCGGCATCCAAGTCTTCACAAGTGGGGCGTCACCCGGGGATGTCCGGGCATTTCCTGGAAGGGAAAGACCCAGCCGGGCGAGCGTCCGGCGGGCGCTGGGAGACGGCCATGAGCGATGTTGTCGGTAGCCCGCGCAGTGGCAACGCACTGAGCACCGCCGGTCTGGCCGGCCGGCCGCACACTCCCGTCGAAACCGTACGGGAGGCCTACTCCTTCGCGTGCCTGCGCTGCGGGTACGGCTGGGAGCAGGCGTACGACATCGAGCACCACGTGGCCACGGACGGCCACGTCGTGTTCGAGTACCACGCCAACGGCGTCCGGGTGCCGTCCCCGCTGCTCAAGCCGACCTGCCCGGGGTGCGGCGGCCACACCGTGCGGATCATGCGCGAGGGCCGGGTGGCCACCGCCGACCAGCAGTGGCAGCACGCCCCCGGCTACCCGGCGCACGCCGAGCCGGCCGGGCCGCCCCCGGCGGCCGAGCCCGCCCGGCCGCGCGGACGCTGGGCCCGGTTCTGGTCGCGGCTGCTGGGCTGACACCGCGGCGACGAGGAGGGACCGCCCCCGGCCGGGAACAACTCGGTCGAGGGCGGTCCGCGCGCCCGACTAAGCTTTCCGACCATGGCGGCCACTGCAGACCACAGCACCACCGGGGCGACCGCCCCGGCGTACTACGTTTCCACCCCGATCTACTACGTCAACGATCGCCCGCACCTGGGCCACGCGTACACCACCGTGGCGGGCGACGTCCTCACCCGCTGGCACCGCCAGCGCGGCGAGAAGGTGTGGTACCTGACCGGCACCGACGAGCACGGTCAGAAGATCATGCGGACCGCCGAGGCGAACGGCGTCAGCCCGCAGCAGTGGTGCGACAAGCTGGTCGAGGAGGCCTGGAAGCCGCTCTGGGAGCACCTGGAGATCGCCAACGACGACTTCATCCGCACCACCGAGGAGCGGCACACCGACCGGGTGCAGGAGTTCGTCCAGGACCTGTACGACAAGGGCGAGATCTACAAGGGCGGCTACTCCGGCCCGTACTGCGTCGGCTGCGAGGAGTTCAAGCTCCCGGCCGAGCTGCTCGACGGCGCGACCGCGGACGAGAAGCTCTGCGCCGTGCACAAGCGGCCGGTCGAGTGGCTGGAGGAGGAGAACTACTTCTTCCGCCTCTCCGCCTACGGCCCGCGGCTGCTGGAGTTCTACGCGGCGAACCCGGACTTCATCCAGCCCGCCTCGGCCCGCAACGAGGTGCTGCGCTTCGTCGAGCAGGACCTCAAGGACCTCTCGATCTCCCGCTCCACCTTCGACTGGGGCGTCCCGCTGCCCTGGGACGAGAAGCACGTCCTGTACGTGTGGGTCGACGCGCTGCAGAACTACATCACCGCGGCCGGCTACGGCAGCGACCCGGAGCGCTTCGCCGAGCTGTGGCCCGCCTCGGTCCACCTGGTCGGCAAGGACATCCTCCGCTTCCACGCCGTCATCTGGCCCGCCATGCTGATGGCCGCCGGGCTGCCGCTGCCCAAGCGGGTCGTCGCCAACGGCTGGCTGATGGTCGGCGGCGAGAAGATGTCCAAGTCCAACCTGACCGGCATCGCGCCCACCGACCTGACCTCGCACTTCGGCGTGGACGCGTACCGCTACTACTTCCTGCGGGCGATCCCGTTCGGCACCGACGGCTCGTTCTCCTGGGAGGACTTCACCGCCCGGTACACCTCCGAACTGGCCAACGACTTCGGCAACCTGGCCTCCCGGGTCGCCGCGATGGTCGGCAAGTACTTCGACGGGGTGCTGCCCGCCGCCACCGCCGCCGGTGACGCCGAGCAGGCCGTCGCGGACGGGCTGACCGCGGCGGTCGCCGCCGCCGACCTGAAGATCGGCGAGGAGCTGGACTTCGCCGGCGGCCTCGCGGCGATCTTCGAGTTCGTCAAGCAGGTCAACGGCTACCTCACCACGCAGGAGCCGTGGAAGGTCGCCAAGGACGAGTCCGAGGAGGGGCAGGCCCGCCTGGCCACCATCCTCTACACCGCCGCCGAGGCGCTGCGCGCCACCGCCGTGCTGCTCAACCCGGTGATGCCGTCCACCGCCGAGAAGCTGTGGGTCTCGCTGGGCGCCGAGGCCGCCGGGCTGGGCGCGCTCGGCGCGCAGACCGTCGCCACCGTCGCCGACTGGGGCCGGCTGCCCGTCGGTGCCACCGTCACCAAGGGCGAGATCCTCTTCCCGCGCCTCGAAGAGAAGCCGACCGCCTGACATGGCCGCCAAGGACGACGCCCGGTCGACCCCGCCGCCGCTGCCGGAACCCCTGGCCGTGGCGGTGGCCGACTCGCACACCCACCTCGACATGCAGTCCGGCACCCCGGCCGAGGGCCTGGCCAAGGCCGCCTCGGTCGGCGTCACCACGGTGGTCCAGGTGGGCTGCGACGTGCCCGGCTCGCGCTGGGCCGCCGAACTGGCGGCCCAGTACGAGCAGGTGCACGCGGCCGTCGCCCTGCACCCGAACGAGGCGCCGCGGATCTTCCTCGGCGACGCCGACGGCTGGTCCGGGCAGCAGCGGAAGGCCGGCGGCGCCGCCGCGCTGGACGAGGCGCTCGCCGAGATCGACCGGCTCGCCGCCCTCCCGCAGGTGGTGGCGGTCGGCGAGACCGGCCTCGACTACTTCCGCACCGGGCCGGAGGGCGTGGAGATCCAGAAGGAGTCGTTCCGCCGCCACATCGAGATGGCCAAGCGGCACGGCAAGGCCCTGGTCATCCACGACCGCGACGCCCACGAGGACGTCATCGCCGTCCTGCTGGCCGAAGGCGCCCCGGAGCGGACGGTCTTCCACTGCTACTCCGGCGACGCCGGGATGGCCAAGATCTGCGCCGAGCACGGCTGGTACCTCTCCTTCGCCGGCCCGGTCACCTTCAAGGCCAACCAGCCGCTGCGCGACGCCCTACTCGCCACCCCGCTGGACCGGATCCTGGTCGAGACCGACGCCCCCTTCCTCACCCCGCACCCCTACCGCGGCCGCCCGAACGCCCCGTACCTGATCCCGGTCACGGTCCGCTCGATGGCCGCCACCCTGGGCCTGGCCGAGGACGAGCTGTGCACGGCCGTCGCGGCGAACACCGCCAGGGCCTTCGGGTACTGAGCCCGAGGGCGGGGGCCCCGTCCGGATCGGCGCGTCCGGACGGCGGCCCCCGCGCCCGTATCCTTGGCGCGTGAGCACCACCGACCCCACCCCTGACAGCCACCTTCTGGGCGCCGCCGACATCCGGGAGCTGGCCGCCGCGTTCGGCGTGAAGCCGACCAAGCAGCGCGGGCAGAACTTCGTCATCGACGGCAACACCGTGCGGCGGATCGTCCGGGCCGCCGACGTGACGGAGCAGGACACGGTGGTGGAGGTCGGGCCCGGGCTCGGCTCGCTCACCCTGGCACTGCTGGAAGTGGCGCGGCACGTCACCGCGGTCGAGATCGACCCGGTGCTGGCGCGGCACCTGCCGGACACCGTCGCCGCCCGGATGCCGGGCAAGGCGGACTCCTTCGACCTGGTGTTCAGCGACGCCATGGAGGTCACGGAGCTGCCCGGGCCCGCGCCCACCGCGCTGGTCGCCAACCTCCCGTACAACGTCGCCGTGCCCGTCCTGCTGCACATGCTGGCGACCTTCCCCAGCATCGAGCGGACCCTGGTGATGGTGCAGAGCGAGGTCGCCGACCGGCTCGCCGCCAAGCCGGGCAACAAGGTGTACGGCGTCCCGTCGGTCAAGGCCAACTGGTACGCCGACGTGAAGCGGGCCGGCGCCATCGGGCGGAACGTGTTCTGGCCCGCCCCCAACGTCGACTCCGGGCTGGTCTCGCTGATCCGCCGCGAGCCGCCGAGGACCACCGCCAGCCGCGAGGAGGTGTTCGCGGTCGTCGACGCCGCGTTCGCCCAGCGGCGCAAGACCCTGCGCGCCGCGCTGGCCGGCTGGGCGGGCTCCGCCGCCGGGGCCGAGCAGGCGCTCGCGGCGGCCGGCATCGACCACAAGCTGCGCGGCGAGATGCTGACGGTCGAGCAGTTCGCCGCGATCGCCGAGCACAAGCCCGCCAAGGACGCCGTGTGATCACCGTACGGGTACCGGCCAAGGTCAACGTCCAGCTGGGGGTCGGCGGCCTGCGCGCCGACGGCTTCCACGACCTGGCCAACGTCTTCTTCGCGGTCGCCCTCGGGGACGAGGTCACCGCCACCGCCGGGGAAGGCGTGACACTGAGCTGCACCGGCCCGGACGCCGCCGTCGTCCCGCTCGACGACAGCAACCTCGCCGCCCGCGCCGCCCGGCTGCTCGCCGCCCACCACGGCATCGCCGACCCGGGCGTGCACCTGCACATCGCCAAGGCCATCCCGGTGGCCGGCGGCATGGCCGGCGGCAGCGCCGACGGCGCTGCGGCGCTGGTCGCCTGCGACGCGCTCTGGCAGCTGGACACCCCGCTGCCCGTGCTGCTGGAACTGGCCGCCGAACTCGGCTCCGACGTGCCGTTCGCCCTGCTCGGCGGCGTCGCACTCGGCCGCGGCCGGGGCGAGATCCTGGAGCCGCTGACCACCGGGGGCACCTTCCACTGGGTCTTCGCGGTCGCCGAGGGCGGCCTGTCCACCCCCGCCGTGTTCCGCGAGTGCGACCGGCTGCGCGAGGAGGCCGGCACCGGCTCCAGCGACACCGACGTCCCCACCCCGGACGCCGACCCGGCGCTGCTCGCCGCCCTCGCCCACGGCGACGCCGTCGCCCTGGCCGACGCGCTCGCCAACGACCTCCAGCCCGCCGCGCTCTCGCTGCGCCCCGCACTCGCCGCCACCCTGCGTGCCGGCACCGAGGCGGGCGCGCTCGGGGCCCTGGTCTCCGGCTCCGGGCCGACCTGCGCCTTCCTCGTCAAGGACGCCGAGGCCGCCGCCGCGGTGGCCGGGGCGCTGCGGGCCTCCGGCACCTGCCGCACCGCCCACGCCACCCACGGACCGGTGCCGGGGGCGTCGCTGGTGGACTGACGCGGTGAGGGCGCCGCCTGCGGAACGGTGCCGGGGGCGTTCCCGGTCGACCGACGCGGTGAGGGCGCTCCGGCGGGCCCATTAGGCTGGAGAGATCGGGGTGTCCCGACAGGGGCACCCGGCCGTCGAGCGGCGGACCGCCCCGAGACCGCCGAACCCAGGAGCGCAGCACACGTGGCCGTCAACCTCGCCACCATCGAGTCCGTCACGAAGGTCTACGGCACCCGCGCCCTGCTGGACGCGGTCAGCCTGGGCGTCAGCGAGGGCGACCGGATCGGCGTCGTCGGCCGCAACGGCGACGGCAAGACCACCCTGATCCGGATGCTCGCCAAGCTGGAGGAACCCGACGGCGGCCGGATCACCCACTCCGGCGGCCTCCAGATGGCCGTCCTCACCCAGCACGACTCGCTCGACCCGACGGCCACCATCCGGCACGAGGTGATCGCCGACCGGGCCGACCACGAGTGGCTCGGCGACGCCCGCATCCGCGACATCATCGAGGGTCTCTTCGGTGGCCTCGACCTGCCCGGCTTCGCCGACGGCCTGGACACCGTCATCGGCCCGCTCTCCGGCGGCGAGCGCCGCCGAATCGCGCTCGCCAAGCTGCTGCTCGGCTCGCCCGACCTGATCGTCCTCGACGAGCCCACCAACCACCTCGACGTCGAGGGCATCAACTGGCTCGCCGAACACCTCCAGAAGCGCCGCTCGGCGCTCGTCTGCGTCACCCACGACCGGTGGTTCCTCGACCAGGTCTGCACCCGCATGTGGGACGTCCAGAGCGGTGAGGTGCACGAGTACGAGGGCGGCTACTCCGACTACGTCTTCGCCCGCGCCGAGCGCTCCCGGATCGAGGCCGTCGAGGAGCAGAAGCGCCAGAACATGGCCCGCAAGGAGCTGGCCTGGCTGCGCCGCGGCGCCCCCGCCCGCACCTCCAAGCCGCGCTACCGGATCGAGGCCGCCAACGCCCTGATCGCGGACGTGCCGGACCCGCGCGACACCTCCGAGCTGATGAAGTTCGCCAACGCGCGGCTCGGCAAGACGGTCTTCGACCTGGAGGGCGTGACCGTCACGGCCGGCCCGAAGCTGCTGCTGGAGAACATCACCTGGCAGCTCGGCCCCGGCGAGCGGATCGGCCTGCTCGGCGTCAACGGCGCCGGCAAGACCTCGCTGCTGCGCGCACTGCGCGACGCGTACACCTCCGAGGGCGACGTCCAGCCGGCGTCCGGCGTCATCAAGGTCGGCAAGACCGTGCGGCTGGCCTACCTGTCGCAGGAGGTCGCCGAGCTGGACCCGGCGACCCGGGTGCTCCAGGCCGTCGAGCAGGTCCGCTCGCGGGTCGACCTCGGCAAGGGCCGGGAGATGAGCGCCGGCCAGCTGTGCGAGCAGTTCGGCTTCGGCAAGGACAAGCAGTGGACGCCGGTCGGCGACC
The DNA here is from genome assembly GCF_053611565.1 of Kitasatospora sp. NPDC054795. Lineage (NCBI taxonomy): Bacteria > Bacillati > Actinomycetota > Actinomycetes > Kitasatosporales > Streptomycetaceae > Kitasatospora > Kitasatospora sp. NPDC054795. Next base: position 15,719 of record NZ_JBSHAP010000025.1, on the reverse strand, counting down.
TGTCCGGCGGCGAGCGGCGCCGGCTCCAGCTGCTGCGGCTGCTGATGGACGAGCCCAACGTGCTGTTCCTGGACGAGCCCACCAACGACCTGGACATCGAGACGCTCAACCAGCTGGAGGACCTGCTCGACGGCTGGCCCGGCTCGATGATCGTCATCAGCCACGACCGCTTCTTCATCGAGCGCACCACGGACACCGTCCACGCGCTGCTCGGCGACCGGAAGATGCGGATGCTGCCGAACGGCGTGGACGAGTACCTGGAGCGCCGGGCCAGGATGGCCGCCGCGGCTCCCGCTGCCGCCCCGGCGGGTGCGGGCGCGGGTGGCGCGGCCGGCGCGGGTTCGGCCGGTGCGGGTGCCGCAGGCGGCCCGGGTGCCGAGGGCGGTGCCCCCGCGCTGTCCGGCGGGGACCTGCGGGCGGCGAAGAAGGAGATGCAGAAGCTGGAGCGGCAGATCGCCAAGCTGGACGAGAAGGAGTCCAAGCTGCACTCCCAACTCGCCGAGCACGCCGCCGACTTCTCCAAGGTCGCGGAGCTGGACGCGCAGCTGCGCGCCGTCCGGGAGGAGAAGGAGGAGCTGGAGATGGGCTGGCTGGAGCTGGCCGAGCAGGTCTGAGGCGGGCCGCTGGTCGGGTTGCCGGTCGGGTTGCCGGTCGGGGCGGCCCGCGCCGGATCACTTGCCGGGGTGGCCGCCGAGGAGCGTTTCGAGCTCCTCCGCCGCACGGCCCAGCGCACTGCGCGCCGGGTCGTGCGGGGCGGTCGGACGGGCCGCCGGGTTCGTCGGCGGGCGGTGCGCCCGTGCGGCGGCCGTCAGTTCGTCCAGCGCGTGCCGCACCCGGCCCACCTCGCCCGGGTCCGGCAGCCGGCCGCCGTACCGGATCTGCGCGGCGAAGGCCGCCACCGCGCCGCCCAGTCGCTCCAGCGCCGCCGTGGCCGGCAGCCACCGCTCGGCCAGCCGGCCGGTGGGCGGCGGCTCCGCCAGGCCCTGCTGGACCTCCCGGCGGGCGTCCGCCAGCGACCGGTAGGCCGTACGGCGCAGCCACACCTGGGCGTTGCCGTTCCGGACGGTGGTGTCGCCGCCGTGGTCGGCGCCGGTGGTGGCGTTGGTGTCGCCGGCTTTGATGGTGACGGTGGTGACGGTGGTGGCGTCCTGGACGACGGCGTCGAGGTAGGCCCGCAGCGCCGTCGTCGCGTCGACCAGCCTCGGCTCGATCCGATGGCGCGGGCGCTCCGGCCACAGCAGGTAGCCGAAGAGCAGGACGATCGCGCTGGCCAGCACGGTGTCCAGGACCCGCGGCCAGAACTCCGCGGCGCCGCTCTGCCCGCCGAGCTGGAGCAGGACCAGCGCCATCGGCGTCATCACCACGGTGTTCAGCCCGTAGTGCGCCGCCGTCGCGTACGGGAGCAGTGCCACGCAGCCCGCGGCCATCGCGATCAGCGCCCACTCGTCGGTGGCGGCCGTGAGCAGCGCCGCGGTCACGGCCACCCCGAGCACCGTGCCGACCGAACGGCTCACCGCGCGCAGGAACACCGACCCGAGGTCCGGCTTGAGTACGAAGGCGATCGTCATCGGCACCCAGTAGCTCTTGCTGAGCGGGTAGTTGGCCGTGACCGCCGAACCGACCGCGATGCACAGCGCGACGCGCAGCCCGTACCGGACCGAACCCCGCGACAGCAGCCGCGCCCGCAGCCGCCACGGATCCGGCGGCGGCGCGGGGGCGGTGCCGAGCCGGGTGTCGCGGCCGGCCACCGTGTCGGCGGCGGCGCGCAGGGCCACGTCCAGGGCCTGCCGCGACGGGGTGTCCGGCCGCCAGTCGGGTACGGCGACCTCGCCGCCGCCCTGCCGCACGGCGGCCGCCAGCCGGTTCGGCACCTCGGCCACCTCCGGCGGGACCGGACGGCGGGCCCACACCAGACCGGTCGCCGCCTCGGTGGCGGCGAGGGCGGCCTCGTACATCCGGCCGCGGCGGTCCTGTGCGGTCCGGTGGTCCTGTGCGGTCCGGCGGCTCCGCCGGTTCTGTCGGCTCCGCCGGCTCGTGCCGAGGAGGTCCTGGAGCTGGTTCAGGCGGGCCGTCAGCACCTGGCGCGAGACGCCCGCCCGCGGCCCACCCAGATCGGCGAGCGTACGGCCGAGCGCGTCGTACGCGGCGGCCAGCGCCCGGTTGCGCGGATCCGCGGCGGGCCGGTTCGGCCCACCCGCCGGCAGCCCCAACAGCACCACGAACGCCGCCCCGGCCAGCAGCATCGGCGCCGCCGCCCACCACGGCCGCGGCAGCGGCATCCCGCTGCCCAGCGCGGCCGACACCAGCAACAGCATCCCGGCCGCCGAACCGCGCGGACCCGTCGCGCTCAGCGCGCCCGAGACGAAGGCGGTCAGCGTCAGCGCGACACCCAGGACGAGACCGTCCACGCCGGCGCGCTGAAGCGCGGTGCCGATCAGCATCCCGAACGCCGAGGCGAGGACCGCCGTCCCGATCCGGGCGGCCCGCAGCCTGCCCGGCTCGACCCGGTCGTTCATCGTCGCGTGCATCGCCCCGAGCCCGGCGAACACCCCCAGATCCAGCCGGTGCGTCAGCAGCCCCACCGTCAACGGCACCGCCATGCCCACCGCCGCCCGCACCATCAGCGCCACCGGCACCGGCGGCCGCGCGGGCCGCGCGGCACGGGCCCACCAGGGGGAAGGAGAGACGTCGGAAGAACTCACACGGTCACGTCCGTTCTGCGGCCTTGGGTCGCTGCTGTGCGACATTGCGCGGCAGATGGGGCGTACCGGGTCAGTCTACCCAGGGCCGCCGCGGCAGCCTCGTACGTGTCAAGTTCGTACCGATCGCGTACGGGCGGGCCAAGGTCCCTGCCGGGCCGACAGAGGTGGTGGCTACGATGACGGAGGCGAAAACCGTCCGCAGGGCGGTCGGTGCTCCGACCAGGACGGTACGAACCAGAAGTTGACGGTGTGTTGCGGCACGCGGCAGCCCGGGACGCCCCGGGTACGGCGGGCCGTACGGGGGAGAGGTGAACTGCTGTGGCAGGCAATGGTGCAACTAGTCCGGGGACGCCGACTCCTTCGGTGAGTCCGTCACCCAGTCCCACGCCGACGCCGTCGGCGAACCCTTCGCCGAGCGCTACGCCCAGTCCGTCGGCGAATCCTTCGCCCAGCCCATCGGCGAGTCCCGCGCCCAGCCCGTCGTCCAACCCCGCGCCCAGCGCGACGGCGAATCCTGAGCCCAGCGCCACGGGCACCGACCCGAACGGTCAGGCGCCTTCCGGTGACGCGACGCCGTACATGCTGGAGCACAAGCTCCCGTGGCCTCTGGGTGGGGTCGACCTCGCTCCGTTCGTCAGCACCCTGCAGACGAACGGCAGCGCCAATGACCTGGTGGCGGCCTTCGGCAAGCAGAACGTCCAGGTCGAGCTCGACACGCTCACGACGTTCGCGAGCAAGGTAGAGGCCCTGCTCGCCGCCATGGAAGGCTCGGCGGCGGCGCCGTACAAGCTCCAGGAGCAGAAGCTGACGGGCAAGAGCTTCGCGAGCGCGGAGTTCGCCGAGGCGACGGCCCTGACCGCCGCCTACGAGAAGGTGCACGCCCAGCTCGTACAGCTGCACAAGGACCTCGCGTCGCAGATCCAGGCGATGCAGACGGCGGTTTCGCGGACGGCGAGCATCTACGGAACCAACGAGGACCACACGACGGCCGCTCAGAACGCCGTCGCGAAGAACGTGGGTGCCACCACACCGGCACCGGGGTCGGGCGACGGCAAGTACTGATGGCGGTCCGGGGAGAGTCCCACGGGGAGACGGGGAGCAAGTAGTGGCAGGCAGCACGAACTTCGAAGGAATGGAACACACCCACCTGCGCAAGATGGTGGACAGCACGGATCCGACGACGATCCTCAGCCGTGGCACCCAACTGCAGTCGGCCGGGCGGGTGCTGAAGGAACTGAGTACGGCGCTCAAGTCGCACGTCGGAAATGTCACCTGGGAAGGGCCGGCTGCCGAGAACTTCAAGACCTGGGTGAACAACCTGCAGCAGTCGGCGCAGATCATCGGCGACCACGCCACGACTGCCGGCGACGCGATGCACCAGGCCGGCGAGGCGCTCAGTACCGCCAAGGTCGCCGTGCCGGAGCCTCCGAAGACGGAGATCCAGGCGGTCAACAAGTACAACAGCCAGTCGAACCTGGTGAAGGTGCCCCAACTCGCCGTCGGTCAGTCCGTCGATGCCTACATGAAGACGGTCGACCCCAAGTGGGTGACGGGGACGGAGTTCAGCCTGGCCAAGGCGAAGGTCGAGAAGGAGCACCAGGAAGCCGTTCTCCAGATGGAGAAGCTGGCACAGGCCTACAGCGCGGCGACGACGACGCTGAACGGGATTCCCACGGACGTGGTGCTGCCGGGAACGCCAGGTTCGGCCAGTAGGGGCGACACTTCCGTCTACCCCAACGGTGGAGGTTCCGGAGGCACCGGCGGCTCCGGGGGTTCGGTACGTACACCCCGTTCGAGTGGTGGACGTGTCGGTGGAGGCGATGGGTCGCCTGGCGGAAACTACGGCGGCGGCACGGTCCAGCCCCGTGACCCGGGTTCGGGCGGCCCCGGCCCGGGCAACCCGGGCAACACCCCGCCCCCGCCGCACGGCGGCGGTCAGGTGCCGCCCGCGCCGCAGGACCCGGGGACCTCGATCCCGCCGTCCTACCCGTCCGACCCGGTCAACCGGCCGGGCACCGATCTCAACAGCGTGCCCACTCTGCCGACCCAGACCGGCCCGTACGGTCCGGGCGGCGGCCAGCTGCCCACGGACGGGCCGACCACCCTCCCCGGCTACCCGAACGGGACGGGCGGCCCGAACAACGGGCCCGGCGTCCCCGGCGGTGGTGGCCCGATCACGGGCTTCCCCGCCGGAGCGGGCGGCGGCACCGTCCCGACCAAGGGCGGCGGCAGCGGGTACGTCCCCGGCAAGGGCGGCGGCCAGATCCAGCCGCGGACGACCCCGTTCGGCGGCGGCCCGGGGCAGGGGAGGAGCGGTACTCCGGGACTGCCCAGCGGGACGGTCTTCGGCGCCCGCGAGGCGGGTCCGGGCGGCGGCCGGGTCGGTGGGCCCGGCGGTGCGGGCGGCATGCACCCCGGCATGGGCGGTGCCCACGGCGGTGCGGTCGGGTCCGGCGGCGGTTCGCGTGGCCGGGGCCTGTCCTCGACCACCGGCGGGACGGTCGGCGGTCGCAAGGGGCCGAGCGCGGGCGGGGAGTTCACGCCCGGCGGTACCGGCCTGCGCAACCGCGCGGCGGGCGCTGCCGAGGGCGGTGCGCAGCCCAGGCAGAACGGCATGATGGCGCCCGGATCCTCGGGTCACGGCAGCCGGAACGAGCGCGACCGCCGCAAGCGGGCCGACTACCTGCACGAGGACGAGGAGACCTGGACGAGCGGTACGCCGCACAGCAACCCGGACGTGATTGAGTAGGACGGCAACGACTGCCCGGCCACTGGGCATCCCCAGTGGCCGGGCAGGCTTGTTCGGGGCACGCTTCCCGGTCGACGGAGAGATTGACGAGGAGTTGTGATGGGGCGGACGAACGCGCGAGGGCGTTGGCGGGCTGGTGCTGCGGCACTTCTGGCGGCGGGAATCGTGGTCGGCCCGGTCGCAGCGCCCGCGGTTGCCGATGGCTCGATCCGTGCCGATCAATGGCATCTCGATGCCATGCATGCCCCGGAGATGTGGAAGGTCTCCAAGGGGGAGAACGTCACAATTGCCGTGATCGACAGCGGCTTTAAGTTGGATCACCCGGATCTGGTCGGACAGTTCCTTCCGGGTAAGGACTTCAGTGGAAGTCCAGGTGGAGTCGGGTCCTATGCGGAGGATCACGGCACGCAGATGGCCAGCCTCATCGCGGGGTCCGGGAAATCGGCCGGGGGCAAGGGAGCCTACGGCCTTGCCCCCAGTGCAAGGATCCTTCCTTTGAAGATTGCGAACGGCTCCGAGCATGCGGTGGTTTCGGCTGACTTCCTGGACCAGATCGGGCAGGCCGTGACGTATGCGGTCGAGCAGGGAGCCAAGGTCATCAATGTTTCGCAAGGGATGGCCGCTGTCACGACTTCTCCGGCCGATGTGGAGAAGTTGGGCAAGATCCTGGCGTGGGCTCGGGCAAAGGGAGCGCTCGTGGTCGCCAGCGTGGGAAACTCCGGCGACAAGGGGAACATCGTCGAATACCCGGGCGGCCTGTCCAATGTGGTCGGGGTGGGCGCCTCGGACCGGAACGGCACAGTCACCGCTGAGTCAGAGCGTGGACCGCAGGTTGCATTGGTTGCTCCCGGTGTGGACATGATCGGGGCCTGTGCAAGCCAGACTGGGTACTGCAAGGGACATGGCACATCGGATGCGACCGCCATGGTTTCCGCATCGGCAGCTCTGGTGTGGTCGTTGCATCCGGACTGGACGGGTAACCAGGTCCTGCGGGTGCTCATCAATACCGCGGGGAAGGCGAATGATGGAGCCGGTCGCAACGACCTCATCGGTTACGGTGCGGTGCGCCCGCGCATTGCGCTGACGGATCCTGGGGATCCCGGTGCGGCGAACGTATCGCCGCTTCCGGCTGACGTGGTCGTGCCGTCGGTGCCTCCGTCGCCTTCGGCGAACGCGTCGGATCCCGCGTCGTCGGCGCCGAGCCCGGCCGGGAGCCCGACCGGTGTGGCCGCTGGTGCGCCGTCGGCGCAGCCGGAGGCGGGGAAGTCGTCGGGTTCGAGCAGCGCGCTGCCGATCGGGGGGGGTGTGGCGGCCGGGTTGGTGCTGGTGGCGGGCGTGGCGTTCGCAGTGATGCGGCGTCGGAAGCCGGCCGCGCAGCCCGAGCCCGCCCAGGTGCCGCCGGTGCCGTCGCAGCAGCCGTCGGGGGCGATGCCCCCGGTTCCGCCGTCGTACCAGCCGCCGGTGCCGCCGAAGGACAATCCGTACGCAAGGTAGTCGTCTGCGCGAGCAGGGCCGTGCGCGAAGGGCGCCAGGGAAGCCTGGCGCCCTTCGCGCGTGTGGGGGCGCGAGGGCGGTGGGGGTGCGCCGGGGTCACTCGGGTGGCGGCTGGTGGGGTGGGGTGGGGGTGGTGAGGGTGGTGGTATGGATGCGGAGGATGCTGGGCGGGTCGGGCAGGTGCGGCGGGCGGCGGCTGCGGCGCTGATCGGGACGGCGATCGAGTTCTACGACTTCTTCCTTTACGGGACGGCGGCCGCGTTGGTGTTCGGGCCGGTGTTCTTTCCCGGGCTGGGCACGGTGGGGGCGTTGCTGGCGGCGTTCTCGGTGTACGCGGTGGCGTTTTTGGCCCGGCCGGTGGGGGCGGTGGTGTTCGGGCACTTCGGGGACCGGGTGGGGCGGCGGGCGACGTTGGTGGTGTCGTTGCTGCTGATGGGGCTGGCGACGGCGGGGGTGGGGCTGCTGCCGGGGTTCGGGGTGTGGGGGTGGTGGGCGCCGGCGGTGCTGGTGGTGCTGCGGGTGTGTCAGGGCGTCGGCTTGGGTGGGGAGTGGGGCGGGGCGGCGCTGCTGATCGCGGAGAACGCGCCGGCCGGGCGGCGGGGGCGGTACGGGGGGTTCCTGCAGCTGGGGCCGACGATCGGGTTCGTGCTGGCGAACGGGGTGTTCCTGGCGTTGCAACTCGTCCTGGACGAGGGGGAGTTCCGCGCGTGGGGCTGGCGGGTGCCGTTCCTGGCCTCGTTCGTCATGGTCGCGGTGGGGTTGTTCGTCCGGCTGCGGGTCGAGGAGTCGCCGCTGTTCCGGACGGGGGTGCGGCGGGAGCGGCTGCCGGTGCTGGAGGTGCTGCGCGAGCACTGGCGCCCGGTGTTGGCGGGCGGTGGGGCGATCACGGTGGGGTACGCGCTGTTCTACCTGACCACGACGTACGCCCTGGCGTACGCGACCACCGGGCTCGGCGTGGCGAGCACGCTGGTGCTGTCGATGCTGCTGGTCGGCGCGGCGGGCATGGCCGCGACGGTGTGGCTGAGTGCCTCGTGCAGTGACCGGTGGGGGCGGCGGCGGACGCTGCGATGGGCGACGGGCCTGGCCACGGTCTGGTCGCTGGTGCTGTTCCCGCTGCTGGAGACGGTGAGCCAGCCGCTGATGTTCGTGGCGCTGGCGGGGGCGATGGTGGTGCTGGGCGCCATGTTCGGGCCGTTGGCGGCGTTCCTGCCGGAGCTGTTCCCGACCCGGGTGCGCTACACGGGCGCGGCGTTGACGTACAACCTGGGCGGGGTGGTCGGCGGGGCGACGACGCCGCTGGTGGCCACCCGGCTGACCGGGGCGTACGGGACGGCGCAGCCGGTGGGCTGGTACCTGGCGGTGCTGGGTGTGCTGGCCCTGGGGTGTCTGCGGATGCTGCCGGAGAACACCGGTGCGGAGCTCGGTTCGGTGGGCGGTTCGGTGGGCGGTTCGGTGGGCGGCCTGGCGGACGGGTCCGCGGACGGCGAACGCCGCCGGGCGCCCCGGTTGGGGGCGGACCCGGCGGCGTAGGCGCCGTGGGCGGGCGTGGTCGCCCAGGCTCAGCCGGCCAGGGCGGCGCGGCCGGCCAGCACGACGGCGGTGTGCCGGGCGACGCGCTCACCGAGGTGCTCGGCGGTGGCGATGTCGGCCTTGTGGACGGCCTCCGGGCCGGCGTCGGAAGGGGAGGAGGCGGCGGCGCCGTTGAAGAAGCCGAGCCGGTTGAGGTCGTTCTCGGAGGCGGTGGTGGCGTTCCAGCCGGGCTTGAGGCCGAGGTTGACCCAGCTCATGCCGTGCTGGGCGGCGAGGGTCTGGAAGAAGGCGAGGGTGCCGGCCTTGTCGCCGCTCTTGGAGGCGGAGTTGGTGAAGCCGGCCGCGACCTTGTCCTTCCAGGCGTCGGTGAACCAGCGCTTGCTGGTGGCCTCGGCGAAGACGTGGAAGGCGCCGGAGGCGGTGCCCATGTAGGTGGGGGAGCCGAAGACGATCGCGTCGGCGGCGTCCAGCTGCGCCCACTGCTCCTCGGTGATGGTGTCGACGGCGATCGAGAGGACCTCGGCACCTGCGGCGGCGGCGCCGCGGGCGACGGCCTCGGCGATCACGGCGGTGTGGCCGTAGCCGGAGTGGTAGGCGAGGGCGACGGTCGGACGGACGGCGGTCATGCGGCACTCCAGGGGGACGGGCGCGGGCCGGCGGAGGCCGGCGGGCAGGCGTGGGGACGGGACGGGGCAGAGCCGGGCGCACCGTGGTGACCCGCGGCCCCGGCCTCAGCTGGTCTCCAATATAGACCAGGTCTCCATTGGTTACCAGGGGCGGATTGGAGACCTCGGGACTACCCTGGAGGCATGACGACGGAGGAAGCGGCCCGGGTCCGGCCCGGCCAGCCCGCGGAGCAGGACGAGCGGGACGAGCAGGGTGAGCAGGACGAGCAGGACGAGCGGGAAGGTCGGGGTGGGCAGGAGTACGACGTGTTCGCCCGGCGCTGTCCCAGCCGCGACGTGTTCGCGGAGCTGGCGGACAAGTGGTCGATGCTGATCCTGATGAGCCTCCTCGGCTGCGGGCCGCAGCGCTTCTCCGAACTTCAGCGCGGGGTCGGCGGGGTCAGTCGCAAGATGCTCACCCAGTCCCTGCGCAACCTGGAGCGCAGTGGACTGGTGCTCCGTACGGTCTTCCCGGAGACGCCGCCGCGAGTGGTCTACGACCTGCTGCCGCTCGGTCGTGAACTGGCCGAGCTGCTCGCGCCGGTCGGCCGGTGGACGGAGCATCGCGCCGGGCGGATGGTGGTGGCCCGTGAGGAGTTCGACGCGGCTCACGGCGAGGACTGAGCCGGCCGCGGCGAGGCCAGGACCGCTCCGCGGCGCGGGCCGGATCGCCCGCGGCGGGGCTGGGACCGGCGGAGTGCTCCGGGTGGAGGCCGATTTCCCTTCCCGGCCCGGAGCCGTGTAATGTCTTCCTTGTTCGAGCGGCCGGGAGAAACACCCGGACAAGCGAGCAAGCCCCTATAGCTCAGTCGGTAGAGCGTCTCCATGGTAAGGAGAAGGTCTGCGGTTCGATTCCGCATGGGGGCTCCACTGAAAGACCCTCGCCTGGCGGCGGGGGTCTTTCGCGTTCTCCGGCCGGTTCCGCACCGCCGATACGCCCCGGCCTAGCGGGTCGGGTACGGAATGCGCTGTGATGGTGCGTCATCGGCCGCCCGCCCGAGGGGTGCGGGCGCGAGCCGGACCCCGACCTGGAGGGCGTCATGGGTGTTCGACTCGTGGTGGTGGACGACCACCGGCTGCTGGCCGAGGCGCTGGCCACCGCACTTCAACTGCGCGGCCACCGGGTGCTCGCGGTCGGTTCCCCGGCCGCCGTCGCCGCCGATCTGGTGGTCGGACGGCGGCCCGAGGTCTGTCTGCTGGGGGTGGCCGCGCCGGGGGAGTCGGGGGCCTTCGACGGGTTGCGCCGGATCCGCCGGGAGCGTCCCGAGGTGGCCGTGATCGTGCTCGGTCCGGTGGGTGAACTGCGCGGAGTGGCAGGGGCGTTCGCGGCCGGTGCGGCCGGGTACGTGCCCAGCGACGAGCGGATCGAGGTGGTCGAGCGGGCCATCGGGCGGGCGCGCGCGGGCGAGGCCGCGGTCGCGGTGGACATTCTGCGCGGGGCCTTCGACCAGCTGTTGCGCCCGGCGGTCGAGCCGGACGACGAGGCCGTCCGGCTGCTGCGGCTGCTGACCCGCCGTGAGGTGCAGGTGCTGGCCCGGATCGCGGACGGCGAGGACACCGCGGCGATCGCCTCCGGGATGCGGATCGCCGCGAGCACCGCCCGGACGCACGTCCAGCGGGTGCTGATGAAGCTCGGCGCGCGGACCCGCCTGGAGGCGGCCGCGGTGGCGGCTCGCACCGGCCTGCTGGAACGGATGGCCGGCGGCTGAGGACTTGGTGAGAAGGCTGGAAGCAGTCGCCCGTGTGGCGTGGAGCACCCCGGTGGCATTGGGAGAATGACCCCGGTCGTACGCATTCCGTCGACGGCTTCCGCCCGAACGGGCGGACCGTCGTTCGCTGGAGGTCGCAACATGAGTAAGTACCTGGTCACGGGTGGCGCCGGCTACGTCGGCAGTGTGGTCGCCGCCCACCTGCTGGAGGCGGGTCACCGGGTGACCGTCCTGGACGACCTCTCCACCGGTTTCCGCGAGGGTGTCCCGGCCGGTGCCGAGTTCGTCGAGGGCCGGATCCAGGAGGCCGGCAAGGTGCTGGACGGCTCCTTCGACGGCGTGCTGCACTTCGCCGCGTCCTCGCAGGTCGGCGAGTCGGTCGCGGACCCGGAGAAGTACTGGCGCAACAACGTGGCCGGTTCGCTGGAGCTGATCAGCGCGATGCGCGCGTCGGGTGTGCGCAAGCTGGTGTTCTCCTCCACCGCCGCCACCTACGGCGAGCCGGAGGCCGTGCCGATCGCCGAGACCGCCCGCACCGCGCCGACCAACACCTACGGCGCCACCAAGCTCGCCGTGGACCACCTGATCACCGGTGAGGCCGTCGCCCACGGCCTGGCCGCCGTCTCGCTGCGCTACTTCAACGTGGCCGGTGCGTACGGCAGTTCGTCCGGTGTTGCCTTCGGTGAGCGGCACGACCCCGAGTCGCACCTGATCCCGCTGGTCTTCCAGGCCGCGCTGGGGCAGCGTCCGCACATCGCGGTGTACGGCGACGACTACCCGACCCCGGACGGCACCTGCATCCGGGACTACATCCACGTCGCCGACCTGGCCGAGGCGCACCTGCTGGCGCTGGACGCGGCCGAGCCGGGCGAGCACCTGATCTGCAACCTGGGCAACGGCAGCGGCTTCTCGGTGCACGAGGTGATCGAGTCGGTCCAGCGTGTCACCGGCCGGGAGATCCCAGTGCGGGTCGAGGGCCGCCGGGCCGGAGACCCGGCGGTGCTGGTGGCCTCGGCCGCCCGTGCCCACGAGACGCTGGGCTGGACCCCGCGCCGCTCGAACCTGGACGAGATCGTCGCCGACGCCTGGAAGTTCACCCTGGCGAAGAACGGCGGGTGAGTGACGGCCGGTGAGCAGCGGTCGGTGAGCAGCGGTCGGTGAGCAACGGCCGGACCGGCCGCCGTGGGGCGCCGCTCCCGGGGCCTCCGGGAGGGGTGCCCGGAACGACCCTCGGACGGTCCAAGTCCGGCCACTCACGCATGTTCTGACGAAACTTCACCGAATCGCCACGAGCGCGTTTCCCGCCCCGTAGGCTGAGTGCGGTACCGGTGGGGGCCGGCGACCGTTCGGCCTTACCGGCCACCGGTGGGCGGACGGAACGGCGGGCCGGAACGCGGATGCCGGGCCGGTCCCCGTCCCCGGGCTCGGGCGGTCTGAGCAGGGGGAGGGACTATGGGGCGGATTCGCGTCCTGGTGGTCGACGACCACCGGATCTTCGCCGAGGCGCTGGCCGCGGCACTGGCCGCCGAGCCGGACGTGGAGGTGGGGGCGGCGGGCAGCGCGGCCGCCGCCGAGCGGGCCTTGGAGCGCGCGGCCGGCGAGGGCCGGGCCTACGACGTGGCACTGATCGACGCCGACCTCGGCGTCGAGGCGTCGGGTGTCGGCGCCGCCGCCGGTGCGGCCGGGCCGATCGGAACAGCGGGCCCGGCCGGATTACCCGGCGGGCCCGGAGCCGCCGGTCCGTACGGAGCCGCCAGTCCGTACGGAGGCGCCGGTCCGCACGGAGCCGCCGGTCCGCACGGTGCGTCGGGAGTGCTGGGAGTGCTGGGAGTACCGGGAGTCGGAGCGCACGCCCGCCGCCGGCCGGCTGCGGAGCACGGCGACGAGGCCCGGCGCGGTCGTGCCGCCCCGCCCGTGCCGCAGCCGCGCCGGGCGGCCGTACCGCCGGGGCTGCCGGTTCCGCTGGCGGGCGGCCTGCCGCCGGTCGCCCGGTCCGCGGTGGACCCGCTGCGGGGCGACCAGCTCAGACCCTCCGCCCAGCCGCCCGACGGCATCACCCTGCTGGCCCGCCTCCGCCGCGCCCATCCCGGACTGCGCGCGATCGTCCTGGCCACCGCCGACGACCCGCACCGCGCCGCCCGCGCCCTGCACGCGGGCGCCACCGGCTGGGTGGCGAAGGAGAGTTCGCTGGCCCGGCTGCTCGCGGTGGTCCGGGGCGTGCTGCGGGACGAGACGCACCTGCCGCCCGCGCTGCTCACCGGGGTGATCCGCGAGCTCACCACCGCCCGGCGGGACCGTACCGAGAGCGAACGGCTGGTGGACACCCTGACCCCGCGGGAGAAGCAGATCCTGCGCTGCATGGTCGCGGGCCTCGGCCGGCAGGCCGTCGCGGAGCGGCTCTACCTGTCGCCGCACACCGTCCGGACGCACATGCAGAACGTGCTGGGCAAGCTCGGGGTGCACTCCACGCTGGCGGCCGTCGCGGTCGCCCGCCGGGCCGGGGTCAGTCCGGCCGAGCCGGCCGCGCCCCCGCCGCCCTCGGTGGTCGGCACCGTCGAACGGCCCTGAGCCGGGACCGCGAGGCGGGCCCACGGGCCGGGGGCCGTCGTCAGCCCGGGATGTTGTCGAACGGGGCGACCAGCAGCCGCAGCAGCGCGGCGAGTTCGGTCTGCTGGCCGGAGGTGAGCTGGGCGAGCAGTTCGCGCTCGTGCGCGAGCAGTCCGGCGAGCGCCTGGTCGGCGCGGTCGCGGCCGTCGTCGGTGAGCCGGACCAGTACGCCGCGCCGGTCGTCCGGGTCGGGCAGGCGCTTGACCAGGCCCTTGCCGGTGAGCCGGTCGATCCGGTTGGTCATGGTGCCGGAGGTGACCAGGGTCTGGGTGAGCAGCTGGCCGGGGGAGAGCTGGTAGGGGGAGCCGGCCCGCCGAAGGGCGGTCAGGACGTCGAACTCCCAGGGCTCCAGGCCGTGCTCGGCGAAGGCGGTGCGGCGGGCGCGGTCCAGGTGCCGGGCGAGCCGGCTGACCCGGCTGAGCACCTCCAGTGGCTCCACGTCGAGGTCGGGGCGCTCCCGGCGCCATGCTGCGACCAGCCTGTCGACCTCGTCCTCCATGACGATCAGTGTATCGGTGGATGTGTCGATGTGAAGTCTCTTGACATCGAGAAATGTGCCAGAGAGGCTACCGCGAGATATCTTGATGTCGAGATACCCGCGAGGTGAACCATGACCACCCCCGTCTGGGACCCGGCGCAGTACCTGCGCTTCGCCGACGAACGCACCCGCCCGCTGCGCGACCTGCTCGCCCGCGTCCCCGCCCTCCCGCACCCCGGTGCCGAGGTGATCCTGGACATCGGATGCGGCCCCGGCAACTCCACCGCCGTGCTGCGCGAGCGCTGGCCGCGGGCCCGCCTCACCGGCGTCGACAACTCCGCCCCGATGCTGGCCACCGCCCGCAGCGAGGGCGAGCCCGACGCCGAGTACGTGCTTGCCGACGCCCGCGACTACGACCCGGCGCCGGCCGGGCCCGACCTGATCGTCTCCAACGCCACCCTCCAGTGGGTGGACGGACACCTGGCGCTGCTGCCGCGCTGGGCGGACGCCCTCGAACCCGGCGGGGTGCTCGCCTTCCAGGTGCCCGGCAACTTCGACGCCCCCAGCCACACCCTGCTCGCCGACCTGCGCCGCAGCGCCCGCTGGCGGGACGCGCTCGGCGAGGAGGCCGTACGGGCCGGCGTCCATCCGCCCGAGCGCTACCTCGATGCCCTGGCCGCCGCCGGCTGCCTCCCGGATGTGTGGGAGACCACCTACCTGACCCTTCTGCCGGGGCCGGACCCGGTCCTGGAATGGGTCAAGGGCACCGCGCTGCGCCCGGTCCTCACCCGGCTCGCCGACCCGGCGGACCGGGCGGCCTTCCTGGCCGAGTACGGGCGGCTGCTGCGCGAGGCCTATCCGGCCGGGCCGCACGGGACGGTGTTCCCGTTCCGGCGGATCTTCGCCGTGGGGACCGGGCGGTCGGGCTGAGCCGGGCGTGCCGTGGCCGGGCCGGGGCGCTCCGGTCCCGGCCGGTCAGGCCGTGCGCTCGCCGACCAGTCGCGGGTGCCGCTCCAGGCCCTCCAGCCCGTGCCAGGCGAGGTTCACCAGATGCGCCGCCACCGTCGCCTTGTCCGGCTTGCGGACCTCCAGCCACCACTGCCCGGTCAGCGCGACCATCCCGACCAGCATCTGCGAGTACATCGGGGCCAGCCGGGCGTCGAAGCCGCGGGACTTGAACTCCAGGCCCAGGATGTCCTCGACCTGCGTGGCGATGTCGCTGATCAGCGAGGCGAAGGTGCCGGTCGACTGGGCGACCGGGGAGTCCCGGACCAGGATCCGGAAGCCGTCCGTCGAGGTGTCGATGTAGTCCATCAGCGCGAAGGCCGCCTGCTCCAGCAGCTCGCGCGAGTGCCCGCCGGTCAGGGCCCCGGTCACCATGTCCAGCAGCAGCTGCATCTCGCGGTCGACGACCACCGCGTACAGCCCCTCCTTGCCGCCGAAGTGCTCGTACACCACGGGCTTGGACACTCCGGCGCGCTCGGCGATCTCCTCCACCGAGGTGCCGTCGTAGCCGCGTTCGGCGAAGACCGTCCGGCCGATCTCCAGCAGCTGCTCGCGCCGCTGCTTGCCGGTCATCCGGACCCGGCCGCCCCGGCGGCGCGGGGCTGCGGTCGACCCGCCGCCGGCGCCCCGGTCCGGACCGCCGCCGCCGGTGCCGGCCGCCGGTGCAGCGGCCCGGGGAACGGGCGGCGCCCGGGCCGGGGCCGCGTGCCGCCCCGGGGCGTGGGGGACCCCCGTTGGGTGGGCGGTGCTACCGTTAACCCCGACAAACAGGAGGGAACG
>NZ_JBSHAP010000024.1:0-87677 GCF_053611565.1 Kitasatospora sp. NPDC054795 | reverse complement strand
TCGGTGGTCTCGGCGAGCTGGAGCAGGAAGCGGTGGGCGACGGCGAAGAACACCGGGCCGTCCATCCGGTACGCGGCGATGTGCTCGGTGAGCAGCGCCTGCTCCTGCTCGTGGTGGTCGGCGGGCGGCAGACCGTCGTGCAGCGGCACCTGCTGGAGGCTCGCGGAGCGGGCGACCTGGCGCAGGGCCAGGATCCCGGCGACGGCCAGGCCGAGGACGACGGCGGTGACCAGGTCGAAGGCGAGGGTGGCGGCGGCGGTGAGGACCAGGACGGCGGTCTCGCCGCGTCCGCTGCGGGCGAGTGCCCGCAGCGAGGCGACCTCGACCATCCGCACGGCGGTGGCGATCAGGACACCGGCGAGGGCGGCCAGCGGGATGGACTCGACGAGGGGCGCGGCGGCGAAGACGACCACGGCGAGCACGGCCGCGTGGACCAGGGCGGCGAGCCGGGAGGCCGCGCCGGAGCGGACGTTGACGGCGGTACGGGCGATCGCGCCGGTGGCGGCGACACCACCGAACAGCGGAGCGACCAGGTTCGCCACTCCCTGGCCGAACAACTCCCGGTCACTGTCGTGGCGTTCGCTGACGCTCATCGCGTCGGCGGCGGTCGCCGACATCAGCGACTCCAGTGCCGCCAGGGCGGCGACCGCGAGGGCGGCGGTCAGCAGGTGCGGGGCGGCGCCGAGGTCGAGGAAGCCGAGCGACGGCAGCGGCAACCCGGCCGGAAGGTGGCCGATGGTCGCCACGTCCAGATGGAGGAAGCGGGCCGCCAGGGTCGCGGCGGCGACGGCGATCAGCGAGAACGGCACGCCGGGGCGCACCCGGGCTCCGACCAGCATCACGGCGGCGACGCCGAGCGCCAGCGCGAGCGGCAGGGCCACGATCGCCACGGTCAGGCCGGCCAGGAGATCCTTGCGGGGCGAGCGGCCCATCGTGGCGAGGGTCGCCCGGTTCGGCAGCACGGCACGGACACGATCAGCGGCCCGGCCCGTCAGGGTGCCCTGCGTGGCACTCACGCGGTCTTCTCCCGAGCGTCGGCGTCGGCGCTGGCGCCGGGCACGGCCGCCTCACGCAGCTCGGCGAGCAGCGTCTCCTGGTCGGTGATCATCTCGGTGAGGATGCGGCGCGCGGCGCGCAGCAGGTCGGCGACGTCCGGGGTGCTCAGCGCGTAGACCACGGTGTTGCCCTCGCGGGTGGCCGTGACCAGGTTGCTGCGGCGCAGGACACCGAGCTGCTGGGAGAGGCTGGACGGCTCGATCTCGATCGCGGCGAGCAGCTCGCGCACCGGGAGCGGCCCGTCCTGGAGCAGTTCCAGCACGCGGATGCGCGCCGGGTGGCCGAGCGTGCGGAAGAACTCCGCCTTGGCCTGGTAGAGCGGGACGGCCATGCTCAGCCTGCTTCCTCTTCCTCTTCCTCGGCGGCACGCTCGACCTCGATGCCGTGGTGGGCGGCGATCCGCAGGAGCTGCCTGACGCGTCCGGCGTACGCCTGGGCGCCGTCCTCGTCACCGGCCGCCCGAGCGCTTGCCCGCTGCCGGCGGGCCTCGGCGAGCTGCTCGCGAAGCTCCTGGTCGAAAACGTCGCTCATGCGCCCCTCCTTGCCGCGGGCGCTGCCGCGCACGGCCACACTACTGCTGGATACAGCACAACATAATCTATTGACTTGAAGAATTCTTCAAGTCCAGATCGGGGATCCGGGAGCCGCCGCCCGCTCAGGAGGGCGGCCTTGGCCGACGCTTCCATCAGCAGCAGTCCGGGAGCCGCGCGCTCCGTCGCCTCGACGACCTCGACGCCCGGACGCGCGGCCCGCCAGGGGGCGAGGGCGCGGGCGAGCAGCCCGGCCTCGCCGTCCCTTCCCCCGCGGCCCGGTCGGCCACCGGAACGGCGGTGGCGTGCACGGCCCGCAGCGGCAGGCCGTGCCGTTGCGCGGCGGCGAACGCGAACTCCAACGCCGCCTCGGCGGGGCGGCGGGCGTCCACGCCCACCACCACCTGGTCACGCTGTTCCGGGCCCGTCGACTCGGGGTCCACGGTGGTTGTCTCCTCAATGACAGCCCCCTGATCCTCGGTCAGGAACCCCAGGTCCAGTCTGCTACCTCGGGCAGGTCGGTGCCGTGTTCACGGATCCAGTCGTGGTGTCGGGCGCGCTGGTCGGCCATCCGCTGCCGGACGGCGGCCGCCCGGACGGCGAGGCCGGGGGTGCGGTCGATGACGTCCATGACCAGGCGGTAGCGGTCGAGGTCGTTGCGGACCACCATGTCGAAGGGCGTGGTGGTGGTGCCGGACTCCTTGTACCCGCGCACGTGCAGCTGGGGGTGGACGGCACGGCGGTAGGCCAGGCGGTGGATCAGCCACGGGTAGCCGTGGTAGGCGAAGACGACCGGCCGGTCGCGGGTGAACAGGGCGTCGAACTCGGCGTCGGGCATGCCGTGCGGGTGTTCCTCGGCGGGCATCAGCCGGGCCAGGTCGACCACGTTGACCACCCGTACCGCCAGGTCCGGCAGATGGCTGCGGAGCAGGTCGGCCGCGGCGATCACCTCCTGGGTGGGGACGTCACCGGCGCAGGCGAGGACGACGTCCGGTTCACGGGTGCCGTCGTCGGTGCCGGCCCACTCCCAGACGCCGGCGCCGCGGGCGCAGTGGGCTCGGGCCTGCTCCAGGGTGAGCCAGTCGAAGCAGGGCTGTTTGCCCGCGACCACGACGTTGACGTAGTCGCGGCTGCGCAGGACGTGGTCGGCGGTGGCCAGCAGGGTGTTGGCGTCCGGCGGGAAGTAGACCCGCACGGCCTCGGGGCTCTTGTTGAGGACGTGGTCGACGAAGCCGGGGTCCTGGTGGGAGAAGCCGTTGTGGTCCTGGCGCCAGACGTGGGAGGTGAGCAGGTAGTTGAGCGAGGCGATGGGGGCGCGCCAGGGGATCCGACGAGTGGTGCGCAGCCACTTGATGTGCTGGTTGACCATCGAGTCGACGATGTGGACGAACGCCTCGTAGCAGGAGAAAAGGCCGTGCCGTCCGGTGAGGAGGTAGCCCTCCAGCCAGCCCTGGCAGGTGTGTTCGGAGAGGATCTCCATCACCCGGCCGTCGGGGGCGAGGTGTTCGTCGGTGGCCACGGTCCCGGCCTGCCAGGCCTTGCCGGTGGCGGCGTAGACGGCCTGGAGGCGGTTGGAGGCGGTCTCGTCGGGGCCGACGAGGCGGAAGTCGCGGCGTTCGGCGGTGTCGGCCATCACCTGTTCGAGGAAGTCTCCGAGGATCCGGGTGGGCTCGTGCAGCGTGGTACCGGCCTTGTCCACGGGGACGGCGTGGCGCTCCAACGGAGGCAGTGGCAGGTCGCGCAGCAGGAGGCCGCCGTTGGCGTGCGGGTTGGCACCCAGGCGGCGGATTCCGTCGGGGACGCAGGCGAGTACCTCGGGCACCGGGCGGCCGGCGGTGTCGAACAGTTCCTCGGGCCGGTAGGAGCGCAGCCAGGCTTCCAGCTGGGCGAGGTGGGCGGGGTTGTCGCGGACCTGGTCCAGCGGCACCTGGTGGGCGCGCCAGGTCCCCTCGACGGGGACGCCGTCGACCTGGGCCGGTCCGGTCCAGCCCTTGGGGGTGCGCAGCACGATCATCGGCCAGGTGGGTCGCCCGGTGACGCCGTCGGCCCGGGCGGCCCGCTGGATCGCGGCGATCCTCTCCACCGCAGCGTCCAGGGCGGCGGCCATGGCCTGGTGCACCGCCAGCGGGTCGTGCCCGGACACGTACAGGGGGTCGTGCCCGGACACGTACAGGGGGTCGTGCCCGTAGCCGCGCAGCAGGGCGTCGAGTTCGTCCTCCGGCAGGCGGGCGAGGACGGTCGGGTTGGCGATCTTGTAGCCGTTCAGGTGCAGGATCGGCAGGACTGCGCCGTCGTGGACGGGGTCGAGGAACTTGTTGCCGTGCCAGGACGCGGCGAGCGGGCCGGTCTCGGCCTCGCCGTCGCCGATCACGCAGGCCACCAGCAGGCCGGGGTTGTCCAGGGCCGCGCCGTAGGCGTGGGAGAGCGCGTAGCCGAGTTCGCCGCCTTCGTGGATCGAGCCCGGGGTCTCGGGGGCGACGTGGCTGGGTACGCCGCCGGGGAAGGAGAACTGCCCGAACAGCTTCGCCATGCCCTCGGCGTCCCGGGCGATGTCGGGGTAGGTCTCGCTGTAGCTGCCCTCCAGCCAGGAGTTGGCCAGGACGGCGGGTCCGCCGTGGCCCGGGCCCCAGACGCAGATCGTGTCCACGCCGCGCTGCCTGACGATCCGGTTGAGGTGGGTGTGCACCAGATTGAGGCCGGGTGAGGTGCCCCAGTGACCGAGCAGGCGAGGCTTGATGTGCTCGGGCCGCAGCGGCTCGCGCAGCAGCGGGTTGGCCATCAGGTAGATCTGACCGACCGCCAGGTAGTTGGCGGCCCGCCAGTGCGCGTCCAGCTCCTGAAGTTCCTGGCCGGAGAGGGCTGCGGGCACCGGAGGCGGGGTGACGGACATGGCTGAGGTCTCCTTCGGATCTTCGGGCGCGGCACCCGGCAGCCGCGCTCGGCCCCATCGTCACCGCCGGGACGCGATGGCGCACAGGGCCGGTCGGGGCATGCCGGGACCGGACGGACGGGACCTGTGGCCCTGTGTTCCCGGGCTGCCCGGCCCTGGGCCGGTGCCCGCCGAGGGCGGAGGCTGGCGGAGCCTGCCGATCGGTGCAGGCGCGCCGTACGACGCGGCTTCCCCAAGATCTGGACGGAACATGATCGACAGCACCGGAGAGACCCGGGCCTACCTGGTGGGAGGCGGGATCGCCTCGCTGGCCGCCGCCGCCTTCCAGGCCCTGAGGACCGCCTTCGGCTGAGCCCGTCCCAGTCCCCACCACCGCACGAGAATCCGGAGCATTCCCCGTGAGCACATACGTACTGGCCGGCGTGGACGGCTCGCCCGAGAGCACCACCGCGGCCCGCTGGGCTGCCGCCGAGGCCGTCCGACGCGGTCTCACCCTGCGCCTGGTCCACGCCCAGACCTGGCTGGACTACATCCACGCCGGCCCCGGCGAGCCCGCCGATGTCCTCGCACTGACCACCCGGATGCTCTCGGACGCCCGGAAGGCGGTCCTGGACCCGCACCCCAATCTGGAGGTCCGGACCGAGCTGATCGGGGGCGTGGAGCCGGGCAATGCGCTGGCCGAGGCGGCCTCCGACGCGGAACTGCTGGTCCTCGGTTCGCGGGGGCTCGGGGGCTTCGCGGGCCTGCTGGTCGGATCGGTCGGCCTCGCCGTGGCCGGCCGGTGCGAGGTTCCGGCGGTCTTCGTCCGTGCCGGGGAGTCCGAGCGGCCCGGCGGCCCCGATCGGCCCGAGGTGGTCGTCGGCGTCGACATCCGTGACCCCTCCCCGGAGGTCGTCGAGTTCGCCTTCCACGAGGCCGCCCTGCGCGGAGCCGTCCTGCGCGCCGTCCACGGCTGGGAGCCGCCGCCGGTCCGGGGCTACGCCGGATGGGTGCCCCCGCTGGCCGAGGCGGAGCGGTTCCGGGCGATCGAGGACGGACTGCTCACCGAGGCGCTGACCGGCTGGCGGGAGAAGTTCCCGGAGGTCGAGGTGGTCGAGGACAGCCGGATCGGCACCGGTTCCTCGGCGCTGGTGGACGCCTCCACCGACGCCTCCGTCGTGGTGGTCGGCCGCCGGCGGCGCCCGCACCACGCCGGCCTGCGGCTCGGCCCGGTCGCCCATGCCGTACTGCACCACGCGCAGGCACCGGTCGCGGTCGTGCCGCACGACTGACCGGACACCCGCAGGCGGTGGGCCCCGCGAAGGCGTGGGGCCCACCGCCTTTTCTCCTGCCCCCGCACGGTCCGGCGGGGTACCCGCGGCCATGGGGATTCCCGCAGCGATGGCGTGCCTGTGGTGGGGGTGCCTGAGCTGGGCGTGCCCAGTGAGGGCCCGACGGCCGGCTGCGGCGCCTGCCCGGGGTGAGCAGTCCCCGCGGTCGGCGCCGGGTCCTTGCTCCGGGTCCTTGCTCCGGGTCCCGAGACCGCGCGAACCGAGGACGGTGTCACCCGTCCCCGGTTCGCGTCCCGGCCGTTCCCGCGCCGGCTACCGCGCGGGTGTGATGAGGCCGTAGTGGCCGTCGTAGCGGTGGTGGAGCACGTTGCCCCGCCCGGTCGCGGTGTCGGTGAAGAAGACGAACGGCAACCCCGTGAGGTCGAGCCTCGACACCGCCTCGGCCACCGCCAGTTCCGGCACCCCGACGGTGCTCACGGTGAGCCCCGCTCGTGCTGCCGCTCGACGACGGCCAGCAGCTTCGCCCTGGCGTAGTCCGGCGCGGCGAGGGACACCTCGCCCCGGGTCTCGACCTGGATGTCGTGGGCGATCGGCGTGTGCAGACGGTTCATCGGGAGTCCTGCCTTTCGGATGTGGATTCAGACTGCCGGGTGCCGGGCGGCACCGTCGTCGGCCGGACGTCCCGCTGGCAGGGCCCGGTGGTCCCTGTCTCCGCCGTCCAGGGCGGCGCGGACGGTGGTCCCGGCCCGGGCCGGGACCACCGGGGTCCGGCACCGGCCCGTCGCGGTCGACACGAGGAGGTGGCGCACTCTGGTGCACGGCCCGCCGCTCTCCCGACCGGGACCACCGGCCCAGCAGCCGGTCCCTTCGGTCCCTTCTCCCGCCCGGCGCCCGGGCGGGAGATTCGATGGCATGCCGGGCGACGGTCGTCCGGGCCCGATGCCTTGATCTCACGAGAGGGGAAACCACCATGACGCGCTGTGTCCTGGCCGGAATCGACGGATCGCCGCAGAGCGAGGCCGCGGCCCTGTGGGCGGCTGCGGAGGCCCGCCGCCGGGGCTGCGCACTCCGGCTGCTGCACGCCTGGCCGTGGCTCGACGCCGGGAACGAGAACGTCTCGCGGCCCGGCGACCTGCGGCCGAGGGCATTGGACGCGCTTCGCGGGATCGGCGACCGGATCCGGCACGACGACCCGGACCTGCCGGTGGAGGTCGCGGTGATCTCGGACGATCCGGTCGACGGGCTGATCTCCGCGGCGAAGGGGCAGGAGCTGCTGGTGCTCGGGTCGCGCGGACTCGGCGGGCTCGCCGGCCTCCTGGTCGGCTCGGTGGGGCTCGCGGTGGCAGCGGGCGCAACCATCCCGACGGTACTGGTCCGCCTCGGACAGGCACCCGCCGAGCGGCCCGCGGCCGTTGACGCGACCCGGGAGGTGCTGGTCGGTCTCGGCGGCGAACCCAGCGACGCCGTCGTCGGGTTCGCCGCCGCCGAGGCGGAGCTGCGCGGCTGCCGGCTGCGCGTCGTGCACGGGTGGGACCTGGTGCCCGCCTGGGCCTACGGGGGCCTGGTGCCGCCCCTGGTGGACCCGGTGGAACAGGAGGCCACCGAAACGGCCCTGATCTCGCCGGTCCTCATCGGCCTGAGGGAGAAGCACCCCGGTGTCGACATCGTCGAAGACATCCGCCTCGGCGGCGGAGCCCGGGCCCTGCTGGAGGCCTCCACCCATGCCGACCTCGTCGTCGTCGGCCGACGGGAAACCCGTCACCACCTGGGGCCGCGCCTCGGCCCGGTGGCCCACGCCGTTCTGCACCACTGCGCCGCCCCGGTCGTCGTGGTCCCCCACCCGTGAGCCGTGCACACCCCTCACCATCGCCCACCTGACAGCGACAAGGAGCACCACCGTGGCCAGCACCCACCGCCCCGCCCGGCCCGACGGCCCGCCCGCACCACGGTGCGGCCACCTGCGCCGGGCTCTCGGCCGGGAGCGCAATCCACTCGGCCGGGCCCTCGACCGGGCCCGGAGCCGGGCGGTGGTGCTCACCGTCCTCGGGATCGCGCTCGCGGCACTCCTCAGCACCGGGGCCGCCGTCACCCACCTCGCGGACGGCCGGCGGCAGGCCAAGGCCACTGCCGCGCGCCTGCACCACGTCGAAGCCTCGGTCCAGGGCTCCGTCCGGAAGGCGGAGACCACCGTCGCCGGAGGGAAGGCCGTCTACCGCGCCGACGCGGCCTGGACCTACCCCGGCAACCAGCGCAACACCGGCAGCATCGACGTCCCCCGGACCACCGGGCCCGGCGCCACCGTCGGGATCTGGGTCGACCGGGACGGACACCCGGCCGCCGCACCCCCGAGCACCGCCGGCCTCGTGTTCGACGCCGTGTTCCCGGGCCTGTTCCTCTTCGGCCTGCTCAGCGTTCTCGCCGCCGCCGGACTCTGCGCGAGGCTGACCGCCATCGACCGTCGTGCCGACCTGGCGTGGACGCGGTCCTGGGCCCGGCTGGAGCCTGCGTGGAGCGGTCGTACCCGGCGCGGCAACCACCACGGCTGACCGGACACGACAGCACGGTTCCCCTACCCCGGTCGGCTCCGCCCCCGATAGGAAGACCGTGCCGGCCCCACTCGACACCACCTCGGTCGGCGCGGCGCAGTCCAACCTCGATCCTGCGCTCCTACGGCATGGGCCGGAACCCAGGATGTCGAAGGCCGTCGGCCCCCACATGCTGGTGTCCCACACCCCCCACAAGCCGGCGACTCCAGCCACAGCCGTGTCCCGGACCAGACAGGGCCGGACGGCCCTACCGAAATCGCCCCCGGTCACACCAGACTTCGCGTAGGTTTCACACACTGCCTGCCACCGGGGCGGGCCCACGGGGTGGTTGGAGCGGTGATGACGGAGAGTCCGGCGGCCGGGACGAGCGGCTTGGTGAAGGTGTTCCTGCTGGACGACCACGAGGTGGTCCGCCGGGGCGTGCACGACCTGCTGGACGCCGAGCCGGACCTCCAGGTGATCGGCGAGGCCGCCACGGTCGAACAGGCCCTCACCCGGATCCCCGCGCTCCGCCCCGACGTCGCCGTCCTCGACATGCGGCTGCCGGACGGGGACGGCGTGACGGTCTGCCGTGAACTGCGCTCCCGCATGCCCGAACTGGCCTGCCTGATGCTCACGTCGTTCGACGACGAGGAGGCCCTCCTGGACGCCGTCATGGCCGGGGCCGCCGGCTACGTCCTCAAGCAGATCAGCGGAACCGACCTGGTGTCCGCCGTGCGCACGGTCGCCGCCGGCCAGTCGATGCTCGACCCCGGCGCCGCCACCCGGCTGATGGCCCGCCTGCGCGGCGACGCCGTCACCGAACAGAGTTCCGACCTGCCCCGGCTCACCGAACGGGAGCGGGAGGTCCTCGCCCTGGTCGGTGAGGGGCTCACCAACCGCCAGATCGGTCAGCGGCTCTTCCTCGCCGAGAAGACCGTCAAGAACCACATCTCCCGCCTGCTGGCCAAACTCGGCGTGGAACGGCGCGTCCAGGCAGCCCTGATCGCCACCCAGACCCTGGCCGCCCCCAAGCAGCCGACCGGTCGGCCCGTCCGCTGAACCGGCCGCCCCGGGACACCGGCCCCGCCGACCGGGTCCGGTCGGCGGCCTCGCCGGGGACCAACGACCCCTCCCGCGGCACCCGCCGCGGCGACACCATCGATGCCATGACACCTGACACCACGCCGCTGGACGGCCGAGAGTGCCGACGGCTCCTCGCCGGCCACTCGGTCGGCCGGGTCGTCTACACCCTCGGCGCCCTGCCCGCCGTCCAACCCGCCCAGTACCGGCTCGACGCCGACGGCAGCGTGCTGCTGAGCGCCGTCGCCGGGTCCGAGCTGGTCCGAGCGGTCTCCGGCGCACTGGTGGCCTTCGAGGCCGGGGAGCTCGACGCGGCGAACGGCACCGGCTGGAGCGTGACCGTCCTCGGCCGCGCCGACGTCACACCCGACGGGACGGCAACCGGTCCGACCGACACCGTCACCGTCCGCATCCTTCCCGAACTGGTGAGCGGCCGTCTGCTCTAGCCGACCCGCCCGCTCCGGACGCCGACCGGAGCACCGCCTCCGAACGACGGACGGCACGACGAACACGGTGCCGTGAGGCCGGGTCAGTGTTGCAGCGGCACCGACCAGGACAACCTGGTGCCGCCGGCCTCCGGAGAGGCCAGCTCGAAAACGCCCCCCAGGGTCTCGGCCCGCTCCGCGAGGTTGCGCAGCCCACTGCGCCGCCCCTGCTCCGGGATGCCCACCCCGTCGTCCTGCACCGTGAGCACCACCCGCGACCCGGTCGCCTGCAGCACCACCTCGACCCGCCCGGCCCGCGCATGCCGGGCCGCGTTGCTCAGCGCCTCTCCGAGGACCGCCACCACGTGGTCGGCCACCTCCGCGGGCACGTCCGTGTCGAGCAGACCCTCCATGCTCAGCCTGGGCGGGAAACCCAGCGCCGCCTGCGCCGCCTCGGCCACCCGCACCACGCGCGACCGCAGGCCCTGGCCGGCCTTCTCCTCCCGCGCCCGCAGGCCGAAGATGGTCGACCTGATGATCTTGATGGTCTCGTCCAGGTCGCCCACCGCCCGCAGCACCCGGTCCGAGGCGCCGGGATGGTCGATGACCCGGGCCGCGCTCTGCAGCGTCATCCCCGTCGCGAACAGTCGCTGGATGGCCAGGTCGTGCAGGTCTCGGGCGATCCGGTCACGGTCCTCCAGCATCGCCAGCTGCTCGACGTCGCGACGGCGTTCCGCCAGCTCCAGGGCCAGCGCGGCCTGGTCGGCGAAGCCCAGCAGCGGGCCGATCTCCCGGTCGGTGAACTCGGGCCGGCCGGTCTCCCTGGCCAGCAGCAGCACGCCGTCGATCTGTCCCTCCGCCCGGCCCAGTGGGACCGCGACCGCCGGTCCGAGCCCGGCGAATCGGCGCGGCTCGGCGGACAGCCGGGAGTCACCGGCCAGATCCGCCGTGGTCGCCGACACCCCGGAGGCGCAGGCCGTCCCCGACAGCGACCCCTCCAGCGGCACCACCAGGCCCGTCCGGCCGTGCACGTCCCCGCCCAGCGCCAGCTCCACGCGGACCGTGCCGGTCCCGGCCACCGGCACCGAGACGTCGGCCAGCTCCGCGCCGGTGATCTCCCTCGCCCGCTGCGCGATCAGCCCGATCACCTCGGGCCGGGAGACGCCGGACAGCAGGGCGCGGGTGATCTCGGCGCTCGCGCTCAGCCAGCGCTGCTGGCGCTGGGCCTCCTCGTACAGCCGGGCGTTGTCGATCGCCACCCCGGCGGCCACGGCCAGGGTGGAGATCACCGCCTCGTCCTCGGCGTCGAACTCCTCGCCACCCCGCTTGTCGGTCAGGTAGAGGTTGCCGAAGACCTCCTCGCGCACGCGCACCGGCACGCCCAGGAAGGTCCGCATCGCCGGGTGGTGCGCCGGGCAGCCCACCGACGACGGGTGCTCGGAGAGATCGGCCAGCAGCAGCGGCGCCGGGCGGCGGATCAGTTCCCCCAGCAGGCCCCGACCGGTCGGGTACGGGCCGATCCGGGCGATCTCCTCCTCCGTCAGGCCCACCGTGAGGAACTGCGACAGCGTCTCCCCGTCCGGCCCGATCACGCCGAGCGCCGCGTACCGCGCGTCCACCAGGACGGCGGCGGCCTCCACGATCCGCCGCAGCACCTGGGTCAGGTCCAGCTCCCGGCCGACCGACAGCACCGCCTCCAGCAGGCTGTGCACCCGGTCCCGGGTGCCCCGGGCCGCGTCGATCCGCGCCTGGAGCTCCTCCAACAGCTCGTCCAACCGCAGTTGCGGCAGCCGTGACCGCACCGTCTCGCCGCTCACGGGCCCCTCCTCGTCGCCGAAGTCGCGGCCGATTCTCGCAGAGGCCACCGGATCCCGGGACCTTCGGTACCGAAGTGGGGCTGCTCGGCCCCTGTGGCCGACCGCCGGCACGGCGGGATTCTGGTCGCCGGACGGGACCGCGCCCACGGGTGTCGCGGTCCGCCGCCGACCAGGGAGGTCACAGAGATGTCGCACAGCGTGGTGGTGGGGATCGACGGCTCGGCACAGAGTGCGGCGGCGGCCGAGTGGGCCGCCCGCGAGGCCCACCGGAACGGGCTCGCGCTGCGGATGGTCCTCGTCGCCGGCGGCGAGGTGGACGCGCTCGACCGCGACCTCGGCGGCGGCAGCGCGCTGCCGGGCCCGGTGGCCGCGATCCGGGACCGGATCTCGGCCGAGCTGCCCGACCTGGCGGTCTCCTGCGAGGTCATCCCCGGGAACCCGGCCCACGCACTGGCCGCCACCGCTCGGCGGGCCGCGGTGATGGTACTGGGCTCGCGCGGCCTGGGCGGTTTCGCGGGCCTCCTGGTGGGTTCGGTCGGGTTGCGCGCCGCCGCCCTGACGCACTGCCCGGTGGTGCTGGTCCGGGCCGGCTCGGACGCGGGAATCGGGACGGACGGACCGGCCGTGGCGCCCGGACCCGTCGTCGTGGGCGTCGAGGGCGACCGGCCGTGCGACGCGGTGCTCGCCTTCGCCTTCCGGCACGCGGCCGGCACCGGCGCCGCCCTGCGGGTGATGGAGAGCCGGGACACCTTCCGGGGCCCGTACGCGACGGCTGCGCCGGTGGGCCGGTGGGAGATCGGGGAGTCCCTGGCGGCCGCCGAACAGGTGCGGTTGCAGGACGCCCTGGCGCGCTGGCAGGACAAGTTCCCCACGGTCCGTACCGAGGCGGAGGTGTGCGCCTGGAGCCCGAGCAGGATGCTCGTGGAAGCCTCCCGCACCGCCTCGCTGGTCGTCCTCGGCCGGCGCGCTCCCAAGCACCCGATGGCCGGACCCCGACTGGGGCCGGTGGCCCAGTCCGTGCTCCACCACGCCCACGGCCCGGTCGCCGTCGTACCGCACGACTGAACCGTCCACCGGGGCCCGGCCGCGGGACCATCCGCGCGCCGGGCCCGGGACCAACCGCGTGCCCGGCCCGGGACCTTCGGCCGCAAGCGGGTCCCATTGGTCGGATCCCCCGGCGCGCGGCACGAGGAAGCCTTGAGGGGAAGGCGCACGGCACCCGCCCGGCGCCCTGAGCTCGGACGCTGATCCGGAGAGGTAGTCCACCATGGCCCGTCGCCCGCACCACGAGTCGAAGGCGGCTCCCGCGAGCAACAGCCTTCGCAGCGTCACGCCCCAGCCGCCGACCGCCGTCGACGCGCTGGTCGCCTCCGCCCTGGAGTCCCTCCGGGACTACGCCGACTTCACCCAGGAGCAGGTCGACCACATCGTCAGGAAGGCCTCGCTGGCAGCGCTGGCCGAGCACACCGGGCTCGCCGTGCTGGCCGTGGAGGAGACCGGGCGCGGCGTGTTCGAGGACAAGGCGGTGAAGAACGTCTTCGCGTGCGAGAACGTCACCCACGTGATGGCCCGGACGAAGACGGTCGGGGTGGTGCACCGCGACGACCTCGACGGCATCGTGGAGATCGCCGAGCCTGTCGGCGTGGTCGCCGGCATCACCCCGGTGACCAACCCGACCTCCACCACGATCTTCAAGTGCCTGCTCGCGCTCAAGACCCGCAACCCGATCGTGTTCGCCTTCCACCCCTCGGCCCAGCTCTGCTCGGCCGAGGCGGCCCGGATCGTGCGGGACGCGGCGGTGGCGGCCGGCGCCCCCGCGCACTGCATCCAGTGGATCGCGGAACCGTCGATGGACGCCACCCACGCCCTGATGAACCACCCGGACGTCGCCACCATCCTGGCCACCGGCGGCAACGCGATGGTGCGGGCCGCGTACTCCTGCGGCAAGCCGGCGCTCGGCGTCGGCGCGGGCAACGTCCCCGCGTACGTGGAGAGGAGCGCGGACCTGAAGCGCGCGGTGAACGACATCGTGCTGTCGAAGTCCTTCGACAACGGCATGATCTGCGCCTCCGAGCAGGCTGTCGTCCTGGACGCGGAGATCCGGGAGGCGGCGCTCGCCGAGTTCCGGAAGCTGAAGGCGCACCACGCGAGCGCCGAGGAGAAGACGCTGCTGGAGCGGCACCTGTTCGGGGCCGGGGACGGCACGGCGTGCGCCGGCGACCGTTTGAACGCCGAGGTGGTGGGCCGATCGGCGGCGCAGGTCGCGCAGGCGGCGGGCTTCGAGGTACCGGCCGACACCTCGGTGATCCTCGTCGACTGCGAGCGGGTCGGACCCTCGGAGCCGCTGACCCGCGAGAAGCTCTGCCCGGTCCTGGCCGTACTCACCGCCCGCTCCCGCACGGAAGGCGTCGAACTGGCCTCCGCCATGGTGGAGTTCAACGGCCTCGGGCACTCGGCGGCGGTGCACACCGAGGACGAGGCGTTCGTCGAGGAGTTCGGGCACGCGGTCAAGGCCTGCCGGATCATCTGGAACGCGCCGAGTTCGCAGGGCGGCATCGGCGACGTCTACAACGCCTTCACGCCCTCGTTGACCCTGGGCTGCGGCAGCTACGGGCACAACTCGGTCTCCGGGAACGTGTCGGCGCTGAACCTCGTCAACATCAAGCGGATCGGGCGGCGCAACACCAACATGCAGTGGTTCAAGGTCCCGCCGAAGATCTTCTTCGAGCGCAACTCGGTCAAGTACCTGGCGAGCATGCCCCGTGCGCACCGCATCGTCGTCGTGACCGACCGGACCATGGTGGACATCGGCCACCTGGAGCGGATCCGCGGTGTGCTCGACCGCCGCCGCGACCCGGTCGAGGTACGGGTCATCGACTCCGTCGAGCCGAACCCGAGCATCGACACCGTCCGCAAGGGCGCCGCCCTGATGCGCGCGTTCGAGCCGGACACCATCGTCGCCCTGGGCGGTGGCTCACCGATGGACGCCGCCAAGGTGATGTGGCTGATGTACGAACACCCCGAGGTGGAGTTCGCGGACCTGAAGGAGAAGTTCTTCGACATCCGCAAGCGCGCCTTCACCTTCCCCGACCTCGGCGAGAAGGCCAAACTGGTCTGCATCCCCACCACCTCGGGCACCGGCAGTGAGGTCACCCCCTTCGCCGTCATCACCGACACCGCCACCGGCCAGAAGTACCCGCTCGCGGACTACGCGCTCACCCCGAGCGTGGCCATCGTCGACCCGGCCCTGACCACCGGCCTGCCGAAGCACGTCACCGCCGACACCGGCTTCGACGCCCTCACCCACTGCATCGAGACCTACGTCTCCGTCTACGCCAACGACTTCACCGACGGACTCGCGCTCCAGGGCATCCGGCTGATCTTCGACAACCTGGAGCGCGCGGTGCTGAACGGACCGGACGACCCCTTCGCCCGCGAGCGGATGCACAACGCCGGCACGATCGCCGGAATGGCCTTCGGCTCCGCCTTCCTCGGCGCCGTACACGCCATGGCCCACACCCTCGGCGCGACCTTCCACATCGCCCACGGCCGCACCAACGCCCTGCTGCTGCCGCACGTGATCCGCTGGAACGGCGCCGCCCCGGCCAAGGTCACCGGCTGGCCCAAGTACCGGAGCTACACCGCCCCCGAGCGCTACCAGGCGATCGCCCGGATGCTCGGCCTGCCGGCCGTCACCCCCGAACAGGGCGTCGAGTCCCTCGCCGCGGCGGTCGAGGACCTGCGGGACAGGGCCGGCATCCCGCGTTCCTTCAAGGCCGCCGGAGTCGACGAGGCCGCGTTCCTGGCGGCCCTCCCCCAGCAGGCCATGAACGCCTACGAGGACCAGTGCGCCCCCGCCAACCCCCGGATGCCGATGCTCGCCGACATGCAGCAGCTGATGCGCCGCGCCTACTACGGCGACCAGGCCTGAGAGGACACCGAGATGACCACCTCGCAGCACGAGCGAACCGCCCTCGCCCGGGACGGCTTCCGGGGCGGACCGTGGCGGGACACCATCGACGTCCGCGACTTCATCCAGCGCAACTACACCCCGTACGAGGGCGAGGCCGACTTCCTCACCGGTCCGACCGAGCGGACGACCGACGTGTGGCGGCAGATCACCGACCGCTTCCCCGAGGAACGCGCCAAGGGCGTGTACGACGTCGCGTACGACATCCCGGCCGGCATCACGGCGCACGCGCCCGGATACATCGACCGCGAGAAGGAGCTGATCGTCGGCCTGCAGACCGACGCCCCGCTGAAGCGGGCGATCATGCCGTACGGCGGTTGGCGGATGGTGGCGGGCGCGCTGCGGACCTACGGCTACCCGGTCGACCCGGAGCTGGAGAAGGTCTTCACCCGGTACCGCAAGACCCACAACGACGGTGTGTTCGACGCCTACACGCCCGAGATCCTCGCGGCCCGCAGGGCCGGCGTCATCACCGGGCTCCCGGACGCCTACGGCCGCGGCCGGATCATCGGCGACTACCGGCGCGTCCCCCTGTACGGCGTGGACCGGCTGGTCGAGGCCAAGCTCGCCGAGAAGGCCGAGCTGGACGCGCCGCCCACCGACCCGGCGCGGCTGGAGGAGACCATCCGCGATCGCGAGGAACTCGCCGAACAGATCCGTGCGTTGGGCGAGCTCAAGGAGATGGCGTCGGCGTACGGGTACGACGTCTCCGGCCCGGCCGCGACCGCCCGCGAGGCGATCCAGTGGCTGTACTTCGGCTACCTGGCGGCGGTCAAGGAGCAGAACGGCGCGGCCATGTCACTCGGCCGCACCTCGACCTTCTTCGACGTCTACCTCCAACGCGACCTCGCGGCCGGTCTCCTGACCGAGCAGCAGGCCCAGGAACTGGTGGACGACTTCGTCATCAAACTGCGGATCGTCCGCTTCCTGCGCACCCCCGAGTACGACGAACTGTTCTCCGGCGACCCGACCTGGGTCACCGAGTCGATCGGCGGCATCGGCACCGACGGCCGCACCCTCGTCACCCGGACCTCCTTCCGCTACCTTCAGACCCTCTACAACCTGGGCCCGGCGCCCGAGCCCAACATGACGGTCCTCTGGTCACCGCGGCTCCCCGAGGGTTTCAAGGAGTTCTGCGCCCGCGTATCCGTCGACACCTCCTCGCTCCAGTACGAGTCCGACGACCTCATGCGCCCCCGCTTCGGCGACGACACCGCCATCGCCTGCTGCGTCTCCGCCATGGAGGTCGGCAAGCAGATGCAGTTCTTCGGCGCCCGGGTCAACCTCGCCAAGACCCTGCTCTACGCGATCAACGGCGGCCGGGACGAACTGACCGGCGCCCAGGTCGGTCCCCCGACCGCCCCGGTGGGCGGCGCCGTACTCGACTACGACGAGGTGATGGCACGCTTCGACGAACAGCTGGAGTGGCTCGCCGGGACGTACGTCCACGCGCTCAACATCATCCACTACATGCACGACAGGTACGCCTACGAGCGGATCGAGATGGCCCTTCACGACCGGGCCGTACGGCGCACCATGGCCTGCGGCATCGCCGGGCTCGCGGTGGCCGCCGACTCGCTGTCCGCGATCAGGTACACCAAGGTCCGCCCGGTGCGCGACGAGACCGGACTCGTCACCGACTACCTGGTCGAGGGCGACTACCCGGCGTACGGCAACAACGACGACCGGGCCGACGCGATCGCCGTCCGACTGGTCGAGGACTTCATGGCCAAGGTGCGCAAGCACCCCACCTACCGGGGCGCCGAACACACCCAGTCCGTCCTGACCATCACCTCGAACGTCGTCTACGGCAGGAAGACCGGAAACACCCCGGACGGGCGGCGGGCCGGCGAGCCGTTCTCCCCGGGCGCCAACCCGATGAACGGGCGCGACGCCCACGGCTACGTGGCCAGCGCGCTCTCGGTCGCGAAGCTCCCCTACGCGCACGCCGAGGACGGCATCTCGCTCACCAACACCGTCACCCCGGACGCGCTCGGCCGCACCCCCGAGGAACGGGTCCGCAACCTGGTCGGCGTGCTGGACGGCTACACCACGTGCCGCGGCTTCCACATGAACGTCAACGTCCTCGACCGGGACACCCTGCTGGACACCATGGACCACCCGGAGAAGTACCCGCAGCTCACCATCCGGGTCAGCGGCTACGCGGTCAACTTCGTCCGGCTCACCCGCGAGCAGCAACTCGACGTGATCGGCCGCACATTCCACGACGCACTGTAGCCGCGCCGCCCGCTCGCGGTGCCGGCGCCCCCGACCACCGGCGCCGGCACCGCGCCGCCCCGCAGAAGGAGCACACCCCATGGCCACGGCCGCCCCGCACCCGGTCACCGGCATGCTGCACTCCTGGGACCTGTCCACCGGAGTCGACGGCCCCGGCACCCGCTTCGTCGCCTTCCTGGCCGGCTGCCCGCTGCGCTGCCTGTACTGCCACAACCCCGACACCCGCTCCATGCGCCACGGCCGCCCCTGCTCGGCCGACGAGATCGTGCACGAGGCCGCCAAGTGCACCGACTTCATCCGCGCCTCCGGCGGCGGCGCCACCGTCAGCGGAGGCGAACCGCTCCTCCAGCCCGCCCTCACCGGCGAGCTGCTGCACCGGTTCAAGCACGAACTCGGCCTGCACACCGCACTGGACACCTCCGGCTTCCTCGGCGCCCGCGCCGACGACGCGCTGCTCGCCGACACCGACCTCGTCCTGCTCGACATCAAGTCCTGGGACCGCGCCCTCCATCGGCACCTGACCGGACAGCCGCTCGGCCCCACGCTCGACTTCGCCCGCCGCCTGGCCGACCTGGGCAAGGAGGTCTGGCTACGGTTCGTCCTCGTACCCCACCTGACCGACCCCGCCGCGAACATCGGGGGCGTCGCCGCCTTCGCCGCCTCACTCGGCAACGTCACCCGGGTCGACATCCTGCCGTTCCACAAACTCGGCGCCGCCAAGTGGAGCGCCCTCGGGCTCGACTTCCCCCTCGCCGACACCCCGGTGCCCACGCCGGACCAGATCGCCCGGGCCCGGGCGGTCTTCGTCTCGCAGGGCCTGCGCACGGTCTGAACCCGGACCTGCGGTGCGCGACGATGCGGCGGTGGCGGGCGTGCGGTCCACGGGCAGGGTCTTCTCCGGTGCTCGGAGGTCCGGAGAACACGTGGGGTCCGCGCAGCGGTTGGGGATCCGGGGCGTCCATGGGCGGCGGGCTGACCTCGCTCCGTTCGATCTGCCGGTTCAACCGACGGCTGAGCGTGGCCTCGCCCTGGGGCGAGTACGCACGACGGTCCCGCTGTTTCCGGTGAGCGGTCGGCGCTACGGCCTCCCGCACACCCTGCACGCCTCCCCTCCGGACACGGTCTCCTCCCGGCTGGCACGGTGGCCGCGGATCGCCGATGGTGGCGGTGAAGGACGGCACAACTCTCGGAGGCGTGTGATGGGCGAGGAACCCCGCCGCTCAGCCCGGATCGTCGTGGGAGTGGACGGCTCCACGACATCCAGGTCCGCACTGGCGTGGGCGGCCCGGCAGGCCGGGCTGACCGGCGACAGCGTGGACGCTGTGATCGCCTGGCAGTACCCGGTCGGCTACGGGGCGCCCTCGGCAGCCGTGCCGGACTTCGACGTCGCGGGCAACGCGCGCCAGGCCCTGGCCGAGGCCGTCGCAGAGGCCGCAGCGGAGGCCCCGCAGGTCGAGATCCGGCAGCACGTCGTCCAGGGCCACCCCGCCGCCGTGCTCCTCCGGGCCGCCGACAACGCAGATCTGCTCGTCGTGGGCAATCGCGGGCACGGCGGATTCACCGAGGCCCTGCTGGGCTCGGTCAGCCAGCACTGCGTCCACCACGCGCACTGCCCGGTCGTCGTCGTACGCGCCGCACGACCCCGACCGCAGGCCGAACCGTGACCGGCGAGACGATCGACTACCGGGCGGTGTTCCGTGCCCTGCCCGGCATGGTCGCGCTGCTCACCCCGGACCTGGTGTACGCCGACGCCAACGAGGATTTCCTCGGCCTGTCCGGGCGCACCCGCGAGCAGCTCGTCGGCCGGTACCTCTTCGACATCTTCCCCAACAACCCGAACGACCCCGCCGCCACCGGAGCCCACAACCTGAAGGCGTCCCTGCGCAGGGTCCTGGCGTCCGGCGAGCGCGACACCATGGCCCTGCAGCGCTACGACGTCGAGTCGACCGCCCGACCCGGCGAGTGGGAGGAGCGGTACTGGAGTCCGGTCAACGCCCCCGTGCTCGACGGCCAGGGCCGTACGGTGCTGCTCGTCCACCGCGTCGAGGAGATCACCCAGCTCATCCGCGCCCACGGCCTGCCCGAGGGCAATCGCGCCCGCGTCCTGGAAGCCGAGCTCTACACCCGTGCCCGCGAACTCCAGGCGGTCAACGAGCGTCTGCGCGAGTCCCACGCGCGCGAACGCGAGGTCGCACTCGTGCTCCAGGGGGCCATGCTGCCCGCGCCCAGACCGCTCGAACGCCATCACGCCGCGGTCCGTTACCAGCCCGCCGTGGGCGCCCTCAACGTCTGCGGCGACTGGTACGACCTCGTCGAGCTGCCGGACGACCGCGTCGCGGTCGCCGTCGGCGACGTGGTCGGCCACGGCCTGGCCGCCGCCGGTGTCATGGGCCAGCTCCGCAGTGCCCTCAGCGCCGCCTCCCGGGTCGCCACCGGCCCCGCCCAGGCCCTCGAAGTCCTCGGCCTGTACGCCCGCTCCGTCGAGGGCGCCGAATGCACCACAGCCGCGACCGCCCTCATCGACTCCGGCGCCCACACCATCACCTACAGCAGCGCCGGCCATCCCCCACCCGCCCTGCTGCACGGCGACGGCACCGTCGAGTTCCTCGACCGGGCCACCGACCCTCCGCTCGGCGCCCGTCCCGAGCACCGGAGACGGCCCGAGGCCGTCACCCGATTCGCCGAAGGGGACACGCTCGCCCTCTACACCGACGGCCTGGTCGAACGCCGCCACGAGGACATCGACACCGGCCTGGACCGCCTCGCGCACGTCCTCGCCGCGCACCGCTCCGCCGACCCCGACGCCATCGCCGACACCGTCCTCACCGAAATGATCCCCCCCGACGGCGCCACCGACGACACCGCGCTCGTCGTCATCCGGCTCTGACGGCAGCTCCCGGCCCGCTGACAGGTCCCGGGGGCGCCGACCGGGAGCGCGGGGACCGAGAGCGGAACCGCCGTCCGAAGCCCCTTGGAACACCGTGAACGGCCTGATCACCGTCGGGTACGACGGATCACCCCCGGCGCCGGTCGCCCTGCTCGCCTCCGTCCCCGCTCAGTGCGGCCCGTCCCCGTGGCCGAACCGGCAGGCGGCGCCACCCACTTCCGCCCCGCTCCACCCGGCCGGACTCGTACCCCGGCCCGCCATCGACGCTCGGCGCCGGCGGGCCGTACGTCCGGTCTCGTTCGCCGTCCTGGCCACCGCACTCGTGACAACCGACGCTGTCCGCGCGGTGGGCGCGGCGACTGCTGTCAGGGGGCGCAATCGCGGCAGATCGTCCCGCCCTGGTCGCCCGTGTGGGCGAGTTGGCTGCGGTGGTGGACCATGGAGCAGGCCGCGCAGACGAACTCGTCCGGCTGTTCCGGCAGGACCCTGATGGTCAGCTCCTCGCCGGAGAGGTCTGCGCCGGGGAGTTCCACGGTCTCGGCCTCTTCGGTCTCGTCCAGGCCTGTCACGCCGGGCCGCCGCCCATCACGGCGGGACCCCAGTTCTTCGAGGCTCTCCTCGTTGTCGTCCTCGGTGCGCCGCGGGGCGTCGTAGTCAGTGGCCACAGTGGTTGCTCCTTTCGTGGGTCGAAGAAGTCGCCTGACAGGATGGGGCGGCAGGGGCTCACTCGGACGGGGCTCCGGCGGCCCCGTCATTCCTCGTGCCGGCGGTTGTCGATGCGGTGCCCAGGTCGGGGGTGCCGGCAGGAGGGCGGCCCCCGGCGAGGCCGGTGATGGTGGTGTCACAGACCGGGCAGGCGTGTCGGTGCCAGCGCGGCGGCCACCAGGGTTCGCCTGGTGCGGCGGGGTGCTGTGAATCGGGTTGCATGCCGCGGGTCGACAGCCCGCAGAGGGTGAACTCCGCCGGGGTGGGCGTGCGGGCGGCGGCGTGGACCCGGACCACGGGTGCGCGCGGTGTGGCGGGCAGT
This sequence comes from Kitasatospora sp. NPDC054795, assembly GCF_053611565.1. Lineage (NCBI taxonomy): Bacteria > Bacillati > Actinomycetota > Actinomycetes > Kitasatosporales > Streptomycetaceae > Kitasatospora > Kitasatospora sp. NPDC054795. Next base: position 65,958 of record NZ_JBSHAP010000024.1, on the reverse strand, counting down.
CCCTCGGCCGTGAGGAGCCGTAGGCTCGACGGTCCGTCCAGCTCCAGCAGTGCGATGAGATCCATACCCCCACGGTGGACCGGCCCGGCGCTCCGTGCATCCGGTCGTCGGCACGCGAATGCGCTCGGCAGGCGTGAGTCCCGCCGGCTCGACCGCCCGGAAGCCTCCGAACGCGCAGCCGTGCCGGCCTGCGGAGCAGACGACGAACGCACCGATGCGCGCCGAGGCCCGGGCCCTGCGCCCGGACCTCTTCCAGGAGGGCGACCTCACCCGGGTGCACGCCGTCCTCGGTCCGTCACGGACACTGTGGATCCCGTGTTCGCCCGTACGTCCACCCTGCCTGTTGCTTCGGGCACCGTCCAAGGTCCGGTGGCCTCCGCCGGAGAGGGCTGTCCGGCTCCGCCGAGGGACCGCCGGGACGGGGCTCACGTTCCGCGCTTACTCGCGGACAGCCGGATTCGGGCGATCCGGTCGATGTCCCCGACGGTGACGATGCCGATCGGTCGCCCGTCCTCCAGGACGAGGACGGGCGGCGGGGCCGTCGCGCGGTCAAGGACCTCGGCCAGGTCGTCCCCCGGGGCCGCGGCCAAACACCCCGGGAGCGGGGTGGCCAGTTCGCGGACCCGGATCTCGGCCCGGCGGGTGGGTGGAACCGCCGAGAGGCGGCGCTGGTCGAGGAGTCCGCTCGCGCGGCCGGCCGGATCGACCAGGACGACCACCGGGTGCCGGGCGCGCGCTGCGGGTTCGGCGAGGAAGCCGTCCACGGTGAGCCAGTCGGGACCGGTGGGCACCGGGAAGGTCATGGCCTGAGCGATCCGGGTGCCGCGCAGGGCGGTCACCAGTGCGGCACGGCGGACCTCGGCCTGGGCGGACGACCACATGAAGAGCCCGATGAGCAGCAGCCAGAAGCCGGTTCCGTCGCCGCGGAGGAACTCGATCCAGCCCACGGCGCAGAGCAGCAGGCCGCCCGCCTGGCCGGCCCGACCAGCGACCCGCTCGGCTTGTTCGCGGTCGCCCCGGCGCCACCAGACCGCCGCCTGGAGGAGCCGGCCGCCGTCCAGGGGCGCGGCGGGCAGCAGATTGAACACGCCGAGCAGCAGGTTGGCCCAGCCGGCCCAGAGCAGCACCGCCGCGGGCATCGCCCAGTGCAGAGCGTGTTCCGTGCCGAGCCCTGCGGCTATGAAGAGGCCGCCGAGGACCAGGCTGGTCAGCGGTCCGATCCCGGCGACGGCGAACTGTCGGCGGGGGCTCGGCGGGCGTCCCATGCGGGTGACGCCGCCGAGCGCGAAGACCGTCATGTCGTCCACCCGGATGCCGGCCCGCCGTGCGGCGACGGCGTGGGCCGTCTCGTGCAGGAGCAGGCTCAGGGTGAGCAGCAGCGCCCCGACCAGCCCGGCGAGTCCGTAGGAGGTGCCGGAGCGGCCGGGAACCGAGGCCGGGAGGATCTGTCCTGCCAGACCGACGCCGAGGAAGAGGAGCAGGACGGGCGCACTCCAGTGGATCCGCAGCGGTACGCCGAAGATCCTTCCCAGCGGTGCGGACCCGCGCATCGTCACACTCCGTCCGAAGCCGCCTGCGGTCCTGCCCGACTTCCACTGTGCTCCGGGTCGCGTGGCCCGGCCCAGGGCCGTCCGGGCTCGGTTCCAGGGCCGTCCGGACCCCGATCGGGACGCGGGTGGGAAGCACGGGCCGCAGGCGTGCGGCGTCCGGCGGCGAGTCGTCGGTGTGGGCCGGTCCGCAGCACCGCCGACACCCACCCGCCGGCGACGAGCGCCTACAACCGGGTGGGACCGCCCGCCGGAACCCGCCGACGTACAGCGCGCGGGCGACCCCGGCCGGAGCGAAGCCGTCGACGGCCGGCCGGGCCAGAGCCGGCAGGACGCACCGCCCGGCAGAAGGACCACCCATGACGACACCGCCTGCCGCCCAGCCCGCCTCCAACGCCCCCGGCATCGACGGCGAACTGTCCACCATCGTCACCGACTTCGCCCGAAGCACCCGCTGTCGGCCGGCTTCATCGGGGCCCGCGGCCGATGTCGCGGGCGAGTTCGAGCGCGAGGACCTGATCCAGGCGGACACAGGTCTCGAAGCGGGTACCGTCCGGCAGATCGGACCGGTCCTCCAAGGCGTACAGGGCGCGTACCGCGACCCGGGCGTCCAGATCTTCGTTCAGGCCGTCGAAGGACGCCTGGACCATGTCCGCGTCCAGGGGTCCGGACGGTGCGCAGGCGAGGTCGGCCACGAGCGCGCGCCAACGGGAAAGCCTCGCGGCGGCGTCCGTCAGCGACGCGGCGGTGAGGCGGACCGGATCAGTGACGGCGTGTTCAAGGAAGTCCAGGCGCAACGCGAGAGGATCGTGCCCAGGTCCCGGGAAGACGGCTGACAGGTCTGCGGGCAACTCCGGGCCGCCGTTCGACGGTTCCCCGGTCACCGGTCCGGTGACGAGGAGCGGCAAGGCCACGAACAGGGCGTCGAGGTGCGGGCGGCTGATGACGACCAGGTCGACCGCCGGCCGGGCGGCGGCGTCCACTTCTCGGTGGGCGCACACCCGGGCGGGCGGATGGATGCCGAGCTGATCGGCGGCTTTCAGCAGGGCCCCGAGCTGCTCGCCGGAGCCGTCCGGGACGGCGAGCTCGATGAGCACCTGCATGCCCTGGGCCTCGCAGGTGCGGGCCAGCACGTCGCCGACCAGCAGAGCCCGCAGATCCCCGATGGCGAACCCGCGGTCCTGCGCGCCGACTGCGACGGTCACGCGCAGGGGTCGGGCGCGGCGGGAACCGATCTCGGTGTGTTCTCCTGTGCGGGCGTCGGCGATTCGCAACAGCGCTTCCCTTCGACTCGGGCAGAGGACGGTGTGTCAGGCGGATTCGCACGTCGGGCCGCCGGTATCACGCCGGTGGAACCCGACCGTGATGCCGGTCGCGTCGCACTCGGCGCCGACCTCGTGGCGACAGTCGAAACATCTTGCACGCACCGCCCCGGCCCGGTCACCGTGGCTCTCCACCGTGAGGGCGGGTGCCGACCGGCGCGAGCATCCGAGCCTTTCGTTCGAGCATGGGCAGTGGCGTGGTGGGCTGCCACCGGCGTTAGCCCGGCGGAAGCCGCGCTGCGATCCGCCGCCCCACCGTCGCATGGCTCTGCAGGTCCGAAGGCGGCGGGTAGGTGTCCGGCGCTCCTGTGGCGGAGCGCGCCCGGGGGGCGGAGCCTGGAGGGGGGCGAAGGAAGCGGTCTTCCGTGCAGAGCATTCGTCTGCGTGGCCGGGCGTGCAGCCGGGGTGACCGGGCGGCTCGACGCGGCGCGGACCGGGAGCTTGTCCTGCCGGGAGCGGATGTCCGGGGGCGGGAGGAACGATGACTGATCCAGTGGTCGTCGGAGTGGACGGCTCCGAGCGGAGTTTGCGCGCGCTGGTGTGGGCCGCGAGCGATGCGGCGCTACGCGGGTGCCCTCTCTTGATCGCCCACGTACTGCCGGGCTGGGAGGCCGACTTCCCGTTCTTTCCCCCGGGACGCTCCCAGGGCCTCAGTCGCCGGGGCGCGGAGATCCTGGCCGAGGCGGTCGCGATCGCCAAGGAGAGTCATCCGGGCCTGGAGGTGGAATCCGACCAGGTCCCGGGTTCCCCGGCCGAGGTGCTCCGCGACGCGTCCGCGCGGGCGCGCTGCATGGTGCTCGGCGCCCGCGGTGAGGGAGGGCTCGGCAATCTGCTGATGGGCTCCGTCAGCCTCCAGGTCGCCGGCCACGCGGCCTGCCCGCTGGTCGTCGTCGGCGCGATCACCACCGGTCACGGGCGGGTCCTCGTCGGCACCGACGGTTCCGAACACTCTACCGCCGCGCTGGAGTTCGCCTTCGAGGAAGCCTCCCTGCGCGGCGACCGGGTCCATGCCCTCCAGACCTGGAGCATGCCCACCACGCCGGAGCCGTCCGAGGCCCGACCCTCCTCGGACGAAGTGGAAGCCGGGCATCACCGCCGGCTCGACGACCAGCTCGCACCTCTCCGGCAGCGGTATCCCGGCATCGAGGTCGAGACGACCCTGGTCCGGGGGAAGCCGTTGCCCGAACTCGTCCGTGCCTCCGACCGGGCGGACCTCGCCGTGGTGGGCTCGCGCGGCAAGGGCGGCTTCCACGGCTTGGCCCTCGGCTCGGTCAGCCACGGCCTGCTCCACTACGGCATCTGCCCGATCGCGGTCGTGCGCCCGCGCCCCCGGTAGGCACCGCCCTCGCGGTCCGCGGATGCCCGCACGGCTGGGCCGGGACACGCAGCGTCTCCTCGCAACGTCGGCCGGACGCTGGAGGTCCGCAGCTCGGCCCGGGGAGCGCCGGGCCGTTCCCCGTCGCGGTGGTCCTGGGTCCGTTCCGCCGCCCGGTTCGAGGAGATGGCGGCGACGGCACCGAGGTGGGCGACCCGCTCAGGCACCCGATCCACGCACCAGCTGTTCGACGGACGTCACCCCGTGTCGATGCGGCGCCCGGTGACAGCGGCCGGGCGGACGCGCACCCAGAGCGGGCGGGCGCCGCCGGCCCAGGGGGTGGCGCCGGGGAGTGCCGCGAGGTGCTGTTCCTCGTCCGAGGTGTCGACCAGATGAGCCTGGCCGAGGATCAGGACGCTCCAGCCCGCGCTCCGGTGCTCGTCGATCCGGTCCACCTCGAACGAGACGGGCGAGCCGTCGGCCGGGGCGGCGGCTCCCCGGGGGGCCGTGCGGTAGGCGATCGTCCGGTCGTCCACCACGAAGTTGACCGGGAGCACGACGGGCGCCGAGGAGCCGGGCAGGCCGACCCGGCCGACGCCGCGGGTGCCGAGCAGTTCCCAGCACTGCGGTTCGGTGAGACGCAGGAGCTGACCGCGGCGGCCGGTGTCGGTCTGCCCCGGCGGGGCGTCCGGGCGATTCCCCGACAGCAGCTCCGGCCAGGCCATCCCCAGCACGGCAGCGATCCGGACGAACCCGGGCGGATCGAACTCCGGCCCCGAGCAGAGGAGTTGTCGTAGGTAGGCAGGGGACATCGAGGCCCGGTGGGCCAGCATTCCTTCGCTCAGGCCGAGCTGATCGCGCCGTCGGAGGATCCGGCGGGCGATGTCGCCGCAGTCGGGATGGACGCTCATGATGGCGATTCCTCCGTCCATGGCGCTCACGTCCGGAACAGCGCGACCTTGAGCGCGCCGGTGTCGGCCGCGTCGGCGAAGACGTCGTAGGCCTCCTGCATCTCCTCCAGGCCGAAGCGGTGGGTCACCAGCCCGCCGGTGTCGAGCCGACCGACGGCCAGCATGTCCAGCAGCATCGGGGTGCTGCTCGTGTCGACCAGCCCGGTGGTGATGGTGACGTTGCGGATCCAGAGGTCCTCCAGGTGCAGCACCGCCGGTCTGCCGTGCACGCCCACATTGGCCACCCGGCCGCCGGGGCGCACCAGGCGGGTGCACAGTTCGAAGGTCTCGGGCACGCCGACCGCCTCGATCGCGACGTCCACGCCGAGGCCGTCGCGGCTCAGCTGCCGGACGGCCTCGGGGGTGGCCCCGGCAGAGGTGAGCACGGTGTCGGCGCCGAACCGCTTCGCGGCGTCGAGACGGCTCTGGGCGAGGTCGACGGCGATGATCCGGGCCGGGCTGTAGAGCCGCGCGGTCAGGACGGCGGCGAGTCCGATCGGTCCCGCACCGACGATCGCGACGGTGTCGCCCGGGCCGATCCGGCCGTTGCGGACGCCGACCTCGTAGGAGGTGGGCAGGATGTCGGCGAGCAGCAGCGCGTCCTCGTCCCGGACGCCTTCGGGCAGCCGGTACAGGGAGGTGTCCGCGAAGGGGGTGCGGACGTATTCGGCCTGGCAGCCGTCGATCAGGTGGCCGAGGATCCAGCCGCCACCGCCGGTGCACTGTCCGTAGGCCGCCGTACGGCAGTAGGAGCAGCGGCCGCAGGCGGAGACGCAGGAGACCAGCACCCGGTCGCCGGCCGTGATCGTGCGTACGCCCGGGCCGGTCTCGACGACGGTGCCGAGGGCCTCGTGGCCCAGGACGCGGCCCTCCTCGACCTCGGGGACGTCGCCCTTGAGGATGTGCAGGTCGGTGCCGCAGATGGTCACCGCGTCCACCCGGACGACGGCGTCCTCCGGGTCCCGGACGGCCGGGTCGGGGACGTCGCCCCAGGTGCGGCGGCCGGGTCCGTGGTAGGTGAGCGCCTTCATGCCGCGATCACTCCTCTCGGAGGGCGGAGCCGGGGCGGTTCCGCCCGCCCTTCCAGCGTTCCCCCCGGCCGCGCCCGTCGCCAGGGGGCCGCCGGGGTGCTCCCGATGGGCCGATGGACCCCCCTCGCACCCGCCGGGGCGCCGCGAGCACGCCTACGCTGGTCATGGGCATCGGGGGGCGAGCCACGGAGGATTTCCTTGGGAAACGCGTCGGAGGGCCCCGCCCCCGTACCGAAGCTGCGGCTGGACGAGCTCCTGGAGGAGCTCCAGGCCCGGCTGGACGCCGCCCGCGGCACCCGGGACCGGGTGCACAGCCTGCTGGAGGCGGTGCTGGCGGTCGGACGCGACCTGGAGCTTACCCAGGCCCTCCAGCACATCGTGGAGGCCGCCGTCGCCCTGGTGGACGCCGAGTACGGGGCTCTCGGCGTGATCGGCGAGGACCAGCGGCTGTCGCAGTTCATTCCGGTCGGGGTCACGGACGAGCAGGTCAAGCTGATCGGCGACCTGCCCTCCGGGCACGGAATCCTCGGCGAGCTGATCCGCCACCCCGAGCCGCTGCGGCTCAGCCGGCTCTCCGACCACCCGGCCTCCTACGGGTTCCCGGCCAATCACCCACCGATGCGTGCCTTCCTGGGGGTGCCGATCCGGATCCGGGGCAAGGTGTTCGGCAACCTCTACCTGACCGAGAAGCGGGGCGGGGACGACTTCGACGCCGAGGACGAGTCGATGCTCGCCACGCTCGCCGTCGCCGCCGGGGTGGCCATCGACAACGCCCGCCTGTACGCCCGGGCCCGCCAGCGGCAGCGCTGGCTGGAGGCGAGTGCGGAGGTGACCAGCAGCCTGCTGTCGGGCAGCGGGGACCAGGAGGTGCAGGACCTGCTGCTCTCCCGGGCGACCGAGATCGCCGGTGCGGACCTCGCCGTCGTCGCCGTACCGCTGCCGGGGACCGGCGAGCTGGAGGTGCGGACCGCCGTCGGCCTCGGCGAGCAGGAGCACCGCGGTCTGGTGCTGCCGATCGAGGGCTCGTTCATGGGCGCGGCCTTCCGCACCGGCGGGCTCGTGGTGAGCCCCGACGTCCGGAAGGACCCCCGGATCACGGTGGGGCCGCCGCGCTGGCAGGGGCTGGGCCCGGCGGTCGCGGTGCCTGTCGGCACCGCCGAACGCGGCGTCCGGGGCGTGCTGCTGCTGGCCCGGGCCGCGGGTTCGCCGCTGTTCGAGGAGGGCGAGTCCGGTCCGCTGCTGGGATTCGCCGGGCAGGCGGCGGTGGCGATGGAGCTCGCCGAGCGCCGCCGGGACTCCGAGCAGGTGGCGCTGCTGCGGGAGCGCGACCGGATCGCCCGCGATCTGCACGACCTGGCCGTCCAGCGGCTCTTCGCCACCGGGATGACCCTCCAGGGGGCCACCCGATTCATCGACCACCCCGAGGCGACCGAGCGCGTCCTGCGGGCCATCGACGACCTGGACGAGACCGCCAGGACCATCCGCGCCACCATCTTCGGCCTGCGCCTGCGTGAGCGGGGCCCGGCGGCGGGGGGCCTGCGCGCCCGGATCGTCGAGGTGGTCGACCGGGCCGCCCGCTCCCTCGGCTTCGCCCCGGCCCTGCGGATGGACGGCCTGCTGGACGCCACTGTGCCCGCCGAGGTCGCGAACGCGGCGATCGCCGTCCTGGAGGAGGCCCTCTCCAACGCCGCCCGCCATGCCAGGGCCGACGCGGTCACGGTGACCGTCACCGCCGACACGGACCTGACCCTCACCGTCACGGACGACGGGGTCGGTCTCCCCGAGGGCGGCCGGCGCAGCGGCCTCGCCAACCTCGCCGACCGCGCCGCCGCCCTGGCCGGCGCCTTCACCGCCCGCGCCCGCCCCGAGGGCGGCACCGAGCTGGTCTGGCAGGTGCCCCTGCCGTAACCGTCAGTCCTGCTCCAGGACCTCGCCGGGGGCCAGGCGGGGTGTCGGGGCTCCCTCGGAACCGTAACCGAGGCGGATCAGCATCTGGACGTGGCCGGGGCGGTCGTGCGGGTCCCGGGCCTCCCAGCGAAGGTAGGGCCACTCCATGGCCTGGTGCAGCAGGGAGGCGCGGACGCCGTGGACGGTGGCGGCGAGCAAGACGTGTTCCAGGGCGAGGCCGGCCCGCAGCCAGTCCGCGGGGCCGTCGCGGTCGGTGGTGAGCACGGCGATCCGGGGTTCGTGCTCGAAGAGGGAGGGAGCCTGGTGCTCGGTCGCGTGAATGGCGGAGAAGTCACGCATCGGCAGTTGACCGGCCGCGTCCTGGGGGCCGAGCGCGCCGACCGGGATGCCGTAGGGCGGCACCTCGCCGGTGCGGATCCAGCTGCGGCTCTCGGTGCGCTGGGCCTCGTCGGTGGTGTTGCGGCGCTCGGCCTCGGCGGTGAGGTGGAGCAGCCGGGCGGTCTCCGTGTGGTCGGGCAGGTGGAGCGCGGTGTCCTCGGTTCGGGCGGCGTCGGTCAGTTCGTCGAGTACGGCCGGTGGGACCGGTACGGCGGTGAACGGCGTGCGGATGGAATGCCGGCGCCAGATCGCGTCGTAGAGCTTCTCGGTGCCGGGGGTCGGCGCGGCGGCCGGGGTGTCGAGCCGGACGGCCGCCAGCAGGTCGGGCTCGGCCGGATCGGGCAGCAGGCGGACATCGGGTGCCCAGCCGAGGTGGCGGGCGGCGACCCGGAGGTTGAGAACGGCCGCGCCGACGGAGATGTGCAGGGCCCGGCCCTGCGGGTCGGCGGCCGGGACGGCCCGGCTGCGGTCGGCCCGGACCTCCAGGGTCGAGGTGTCCGGCCGGAGCCGGAAGCGCCACGGCTGGCTGTTGTGGATCGAAGGTGCCGCCACCGCCGCGGAGACGAGCTTCTCCAGTGCGGGGGCGTCGAGGGCGAGGGTGGACATGACCGTCTCCAGGGATGCGCCGTCAGCCGGAATCGGGCGGGTCGTCGGCGGCGCCGCGCAGGGTGGCCAGTCGGGCCCGGTACTCGTCGGGGTCGATCTCGCCGCGGGCGAGGCGCTCCGCGAGCAGCTGCTCCGGGGTGGGCCGGGCCGGCGGCGCGGCCGGGGGCGCGGCCGACGGCGCCGGGCTGTACGGGGCCGGCCGGCCGAGGTGCCGGACCAGGGCGATCACACCGAGGACCACCAGTGCCCAGAAGAGCAGCATGCTCACGGTCATCAGACCGATGCCCCAACCGTTCATGCCCCCGTCGTTCCAGTACATCATCGCCGTCTCCTCGGCCGTGGCGGGAGGTCGATCACCTCTACCGTGCGGCCGAGGAGCGGCGTGCCGCTTGGGCCGTTCGGCTCCTTCTCCGGGCCCGCCCGGCCCCGCCGGGGCGTCAGTGCGGGCGCTGGTGCTGCTGCTCGGGTTCGGCGTGGGCGGCGATGACGGCGGCCTGGAGGCGCCGTTCGACACCCAGTTTGGCGAGCAGCCGCGAGACGTGGTTCTTCACGGTCTTCTCGGCGAGGTAGAGCTCCTGGCCGATCTGGCGGTTCGTCCTGCCCTCCCCCACCAGGGCGAGGATCTCCCGCTCGCGCGGGGTGAGACCGGCGAGCGCGGAGTCGGTCGCGTTCTCCTCGTGGTGGCGCAGGCTCTCCAGCAGCTTGCGGGTGGTCGCCGGGTCGAGCATGGACTGGCCGGAGGCCACCGTCCGCACCGCGCCGACCAGTTCGGTGCCCTTGACCTGCTTGAGGACGTAACCGGCCGCGCCGGCCATGATCGCGTCGAGCAGGGCGTCGTCGTCGTCGAAGGAGGTCAGCATCAGGCAGGCCAGCCCGGGCATCCGGTCTCGCAGGTCCCGGCAGACGGTCACCCCGTCGCCGTCCGGGAGCCGTACGTCGAGCACCGCGACGTCCGGGCGCAGCGCCGGTACGCGGGCGAGGGCCTGGGCACAGGTGCCGGCCTCGCCGACGACCTCCATGTCCGGCTCGGCCTCCAGGAGGTCACGGACGCCCCGGCGGACCACCTCGTGGTCGTCGAGCAGGAACACCCGTACGGGCTGGGGCGAGTCCATGGCCTGCTCCTGGGGTGCGCGGGGCACTGACACCACCGATTCTCCGCGCCCGGGCCCGCCCCCGCAGCACGTCAGCGGCTCGAGCCCGTCGGACGTCCGGGACGGCGGCCCGGCGGGCGGCGGCCGGGCTCTCCGGGGAGCTGTCGACAGCAGCGGACACGACCGTCTCCGCGCCTCCGCTCAGGCCGGCGCGCCGAGCCGGAGTTCCACGTCGACCACGCCGGGCACGGAGCGCACCAGCCTCTCCAGGAGGGGCCTGGAGAGGGTGCCCGGCAGTTCGCCCGTCAGGGTGATCCGGCCGTTCTCGGAGCGGATGTCGCTCTCGACGGCGGCGTCCGGGCCGAGGGTGGCGACCAGCTCGAAGCGGACCCGGTCGGCGAGCTCGCGGTCGTCGTCGACGTAGACCTTCAGCAGGTCGCCCCGGCTGACGATGCCGACCAGGTAGTCCTCCTCGTCGACCACCGGGAGCCGTTTGAGGTGGCCGCGGGCCATCGCCCGGGCCGCCTCGTTGAGCGGGCTGCCGGGGTGCACGGTGACCGCCGGGACGGACATCATCCGCCCGGCCGTCAGGGCGTCGGCGCGCACGCCGTCGCGGTCCCGGGCGGTGAGCAGGTCGGCCTCGGAGACCACCCCGATCACCCGGCCGTCGCCGGTCAGCACGGGGACGGCGCTGACCCGCCAGCGCTGGAGGGTGTCGGCGACCTCGCGGAAGTCCGCGTCGCGGCCGACGGCCACCACCGCATGGGTCATGACGTCGGCGACGGTGCTCGGTGTGCGGGTCATGGCGGCCTCCTACGATGCCGCGCGGTAGGCGCGGGGGTGTTCCAGGGACCGGTCGGTGTCGTCCTCGGTCCAGTCCAGGGTGGCGTGGACGGCGACCACACCGTCCACGGCGCGGCAGAGCTGTTCGGCGATCGGGACCAGGCTGCGAAACCTCAGCCGCCCGCTCAGGGTGACCACGCCGTCCTGCACCGCGACCTGGACGTCTCCGGGCGCGACCCAGAGGGCCTGTCCCAGCACGTCGTGGTTGATCTCGTCCCGGATCGCCGCGTCGTGGCGCAGGAAGACCTGCAGCAGGTCCCGGCGGCTGACGATGCCGACCAGGCGGCCGGCCTCGTCGACCACGGGCAGGCGCTTGACCTTGTGCTTGTCCATGGCACGGGCGGCCTCGGGGATCGACCATCCGGGGCGTGCGGTGACGGCGGGACTGGTCATCAGGCCGCCGGCCGTCTCCGCCTCGGCACGGGCACGGTCCTTCTCGGCCAGCCAGCGGCCCGGGTAACGGCCCTCCGGGTCCGGCAGGACGGCCTCCTTTCGGATCAGGTCGGCCTCGGACACCATGCCGATCGGGCGGCCCTGGTCGTCGACGACCGGGATCGCGGTGATGTCGTTGCGGTGGAACAGCGCCGCAACCTCCTTGACCGGCACATCGGGCCGGGCGGTGACGACCTCGTGGGTCATCACGTCGTTGACGCTGCGGTGCTGCATCGTCCTCACTCCTCCTCCGGTGGTCCCGTCTTCACTGTCCGCGCGTCCGGAGCCGCCGGACAGGGCCGGTCGGTCCATGCCGCCGGGCCGCTCCGGCCCAGGACAGCACGGCTGGTCGGCAGGACGATGGGGGGAACCTCAGCACCCCTTGGAGGCAGTCATGACGACGGACACCGGCACACCCCGGCCCGGCCTGCTGACCTTCCTGGGCGGCGTGGGCACCGTCACCGGCAGCAAGTTCCTGGTGGAGACCGACCACGCCCGCCTGATGATCGACTGCGGCCTCTTCCAGGGCCTGGCCGAACTGCGCCGCCGCGACCGCCGCCCACTGCCGCTCGACGCCGCCGACGTACGGGCCGTCGTGCTCACCCATGCCCACCTCGACCACTGCGGCTACCTGCCCCGTCTGGTCCGCGACGGCTTCCGCGGCCCCGTGCTCACCACCCCGGACACGGCCCGGATCGCCGAGCTGATCCTCCGTGACAGCGCCCACCTCCTGCGCGAGGAGGCCGACCACGCCAACGAGCACGGCTGGTCCAAGCACCGCCCCGCCGAACCGCTCTACGACGACGAGGACGTCGAGAACGCCCTGCGGATGTTCGACCCCGTCCCGCTGGACACCGATGTCGAGATCACCACCGGAAATGTCCTCCGGTTGCACCGGGCCGGACACATCCTCGGCTCCGCCTGGGCCCACCTCACCCTGGAGGACGGCCACACCGTCGCCGCCAGCGGCGACCTCGGCCGCCCCGTCCATCCGCTGCTGCGCCCGCCCGAACCGTTCACCGGCGCGGACGTGCTGCTCGTGGAGTCCACGTACGGCCACCGGCACCACGAGGAGACCGCCGCGCGCGAGTGGTTCGCCGCCGCGCTGGAGCGGACCCTGGCGCGCGGCGGCACCGTGGTCGTCCCGTCCTTCGCCGTCGACCGCACCGAGGTCGTCCTGCACCAGCTCACCGAACTGCGCCGGTCCGGCCGGCTGTCGGCCAACGTGCCCGTCTACGTGGACAGTCCGATGGCACTGGCCACCCTGCAGATCTACCGGGAGGCCTTCGCCGCCGGCTCCGACCAGCTGCGGCCCGACGTCCTCTCCCGGGGCTCGACCGCCCTCGACCCGGAGCCGTTCACCCTGATCCACTCGCTCCAGGACTCCCTCGCCCTGGACCACGCCCACGGCCCCGCCGTCATCGTCTCCGCCTCCGGAATGGCCACCGGCGGCCGCGTCGTCCACCACCTGCTCCGGCTGCTGCCCGACGCCCGCAACACCGTCGTCGTGGTCGGCTATGCCGCCGCCGGCACCCGCGCCCGCGACCTGGTGGACGGCGCCCGCGCGCTGAAGATGTACGGCACCTACGTCCCGGTCCGTGCCGAGGTGGTCGACGTCCCCGCGTTCTCGGCGCACGCCGATGCCGCCGAGATCATCGAATGGCTGCGCCCCGCCCCGCAGCCACCGAACGCGGTCTACCTCGTCCACGGCGAACCCGAGGGCTCCCGGGCCCTGCGCGACCGGATCGACCGCGAACTCGGATGGACGGCCGTGGTCCCCCGCTCGGGCGAGCGGGTGCTGATCCGCTGATTCAGGCCTTCGGCGCCGGCCCGGTGTCGTCGAGGATGCTGTGCTTCACGGGGCTCACTTCCCTTCGGCGGCCGCCGGGCGGCGCAGCCGCCGCAGGTAGGGATCGAAGGACGGCCGGCGTTCCAGCCGGACCCGGGCGTCCACGCAGAGCGCGCCGTCGGGGCGGAGGATGACGGGGTTGAGGTCCGCCTCGACGAGCTCGGGGAAGTCGTCGGCGAGGTGGGAGAGCCGGGCGAGGACCGACCTGACCGCCGCGAGGTCCACGGCGGGTGCCCCGGCGCTTCCCGTCAGCAGGGGCGCGCTGCGCAGTTCGGTGACCATGGTGGTCAGGTCGCGCTCGCTCAGCGGGGCGAGCCGGGCCGCCCGGTCGGCCAGCACGTCGGCGGCGGTGCCGCCCGCCCCGAGCACCACGAGGGGCCCGAAGACCCGGTCCTGGACGACACCCGCGAGCAGTTCGACGCCCGGCGCGGCCATCGGCTGGACCACCGCTCCGGCCAGCTCCGGGCCGAATCTCTCCGTGAAGTCCCGGTAGGCGGAGCGTACTTCGGCCTCGGTGCCGAGGCCGGTGCGGACGGCGCCGAGCGCGCTCTTGTGCACCTGCCCGGGCCAGTAGGCCTTCAGGGCCACCTTGCCCTCGTGTCCGAGCGTGCGCAGCCCGTTCGCGGCGGCGACCGCCGTGTGCTCGTCGCGGGCCCACACCGCGGTGGTCAGCGGCAGTCCGTAGGCCTCCAGCAGGTCGGCGGTGGACAGCGGGTCGAGCCAGCCGCCGTCGGGATGGGCGGTGAGGTAGCCGTCGATCAGGCTGCGGGCGGTGCTCCGGTCGCAGTCCGGTGCTTCGGCGGGCGCGGGGGGCGCTTCGGCGAGCCGGCGGGCACGGTCCCGGGCATGGGCGAGGGCCCGGGCGGCGGCGACGGAGTCCGAGTAGGCGGGCATCATGCCGCCGTCGGCGCAGGTGCGGTAGCGGACGGGCACCTGCTGGTCGAGCAGTACGGCGGCGATCGGGAGGCGACGCCGGGCCGGGCCCTCCAGCAGTGCGCGCACCGGATCCTGGGCCGGGGTGGTGCCGAGCGCCGTCGGCACCAGGCACACCAGGATCGCGTCGACGGTCGGCTCGTGTTCCAACGCCCGGAGGAAGAGGGCGAGTTCGGTCGGTCCGATCGCCGCCGTGGTGTCCACGGGGTTGCGGACGGAGGCGCCGGGCGGCAGCAGTCTCCCGAGCTCCGCCGGGAGTTCCGGCAGTTCGAGTCCGGCTTCGGCGCAGGCGTCCGCGGCGAGGACGCCGATGCCTCCGGCGTTGGAGACCACGGCGACCGCACCGCGCGGGGCGGGCAGCGGCTGGGCGCGCAGCAGTGCGGCGGCCTCGACGAGTTCGTCGATGCTGCGGGTGGCCGTGATGCCGGCCTGCCGGAACAGCGCCTCCCGGGTGACGGTCGGGGTGGCCGCAGCCGCGGTGTGCGAGGCCGCGCCGCGGCGGCCGGCCGTCGAGCGGCCGGCGTCGACGGTCAGTACCGGGATGCTCCCGGTCACCCGGCGGGCGGTACGGGCGAAGGCCCGCGGGTTGCCGAAGGACTCCAGGTGGAGCAGCGCGAGGTCGGTCCGGCCGTCCGCCTCCCACCACTGGAGCAGGTCGTTGCCGCTGACGTCGTACTTGTCGCCGAGCGAGACGAAGCTCGACACCCCGATGCCCAGCCAGGCCAGCCGCGACAGCAGCGCGATTCCCACGCCGCCGCTCTGCACGGCCACTCCGGCGGTGCCGGGCCTGGGGAAGGCGCCGCCGAACTCGGCGTCCAGCCGGACGGCCGGATCGGTCTGCGCCATGCCGAGGCTGTTCGGTCCGACCAGCCGCATGCTGTGCCGGCGGCAGGCGCGCATCAGCCCGCGGGCCTCCTGGGGGCCGAGCCCGGAGGTGAGCACCACCAGCGCCCGCACCCCGGCGGCACCGCACTCCTCGGCCACCCCGGGGACGGCGCCGGCGGGCACGGCCAGCACGGCGAGGTCCGGCACGGCGGGCAGTGCGGAGACGGACGGGTGGGCGGGTGTACCGGCGATCTCGTCGGCGTGCGGGTTGACCACCCACAGCGGACCGGCGAAACCTCCCTGCCGGATCTTCGTCAGGACCGTCCGGCCGACCGAGCTCTCCCGCCGGGACGCGCCGACCACCGCGACCGAGGCCGGGCGCAGCAGCGCGGCGAGGCTGGCCACGTCGGCGCTGCGCCCGCGTTCGTCCACCGCCGAGCGGTAGCGCTCGTCCCTCTCGTCCAGTGGCACCCTGATCCTGACCTCGCCCTGCGCGTACCGGCGCTCGACGGGCAGACCGAGGTCTGCGAAGACCTGGTGGACGGCGTGGTTCCCGTGCAGGGTGTCGGCCTCGAAGAAGCGGATGCCGGCGGCCCGTGCCGCGTGCACCAGGTGCTCCAGCAGCAGGGTGGCGACTCCCCGGTGGTGCCAGCGGTCGGCCACCGCGAGGGCCAGTTCGGCGGTCTCCGGCGGGCCGTCCAGCAGTTCGCAGTCCGCCTCGCCGACCAGTTCCTCCCCGGCCCGGGCACCGAGCGCCAGCAGACCCGCGCGCGGCGGCCCGCACAGCCGGTCGGCGGCCTGCCGGGGCGCGTTGCGGCTGACGCCGAAGAACCGCATCCGGCGGCTCTCCTCGGACATCCCGGCGGCGTGCAGTTCGAGCACCGCGCGGTGGTCGTCCGGCCCGAGCGGCCGGAGTTCCACGGTGGTGCCGTCGGCCAGCAGGGCCTCGGCGGTGGCGAGCGGCGGACGGACGGTCGACATGGCACACCTCCGGTCTCCGTCTCCCAGCCTCGGCGCCCGGCCCTGCTCCGGGGAAGGGCCGACCGGCCCCGGCCGGACCGCCGAGCGGCGCGGTGCCGTCGTCCGCAGACTGGAGACAGACCGGTCGCACGGAGGTCACGTCGTGGCAGCAGACCCGCCCGCGGGGAATCCCGACATGCCGGACCCGTGGACCCTCCGCTACCAGGGCTTCGACCCGGCCGAGGAGGGCCTGCGGGAGGCGCTGTGCGCGGTCGGCAACGGCTACCTGGTCAGCCGGGGCGCCGCGCCGGAGTCGGTCGCCGACGGGGTGCACTACCCGGGGACGTACCTGGCCGGCTGCTACGACCGTGCGGAGTCCACGGTCGGCGGGCACGTGGTGTCCAATGAGGACCTGATCAACTGCCCGAACTGGCTGCCGCTGACCTTCCGCCCGGCCGACGGAAGGTGGTTCACCGGCCCGCCCACCGAGCAGACCCTCGAACTTGACCTGCGCCGGGGACTGCTGACCCGCACCGCCCTGGTGGTCGATGAGCGGGACCGGCGCACCAGGCTCGTGCAACGCCGCCTGGCCAGCCAGGCCCAGCCGCACCTGCTCGTCCTGGAGACCACCTTCACCCCGCAGAACTGGTCCGGTCCGTGGGAGGTCCGCTCCGGGTTGGACGGCCGCGTCGCCAACACCGGAGTCGCGCGCTACCGGGGCCTGGCCGAGCGCCACCTCGTCCCGGCCGGGCAGGGGGTGGACGAGGGCGGTCTGCTCCGGCTCGAAGCCGATGCGATCGACTCGCAGCTGCGGATCGCCCTCTGCGCCCGCATCCGCGCCGACCGGGAGCACACCGCGACGACCGAGTGCCGCGAGGGCCGGGTGGCCCACCTCCTCGCCCTGGAGGGCTCGGCGGGCCGGCCCGTCACCGTGACGAAGACCGTCGCCGTGCACACCTCCCGCGACCGGGCGATCGAGACCCCGCTGCTCGCCTCCCGCCTGCTCGCCGCCGAGGCCGGCGACTTCGACCAGCTGCTCGTCGAACAGACCGTGCGCTGGGCGGAGTTGTGGCGCCGCTGCCGGATCGAGGCCGACTTCGACGGCGCCGGCCCGCTGCACCTGAACCTGTTCCACCTGCTCCAGACCTGCTCCGAGCACTCCGTCGACCTGGACGTCGGCATCCCGGCCCGGGGGCTGCACGGGGAGGCGTACCGGGGGCACGTCTTCTGGGACGAGCTGTTCGTGCTGCGGCTGCTCAACCTCCGCTTCCCGGAGCTCGCCCGGGCCGTGCTCCGCTACCGCCACCGCCGCCTCGACGCCGCCCGCCGGCAGGCCCGGGAACTCGGGCTGCGCGGCGCGGTCTACCCGTGGCAGAGCGCCAGGGACGGCCGGGAAGAGTCCCAGCAGCTGCACCTCAACCCGCTGTCCGGACGCTGGCTGCCCGACCACAGCCACCTCCAGCGGCACGTCGGCTCGGCCGTCGCCTACAACATCTGGCAGTACTACCAGTCCACCGGGGACCGGGACTTCCTCGCCACCGCCGGTGCCGAGATGCTGCTGGAGATCGCCCGGTTCTGGTCCTCCGCCGCCGTCCACGACCCGGCCCGCGGCCACTGGTCCGTCCGCGGGGTGCTCGGCCCCGACGAGTACCACGACGGCTACCCCTGGAAGACCCGGCCGGGCCTGGACGACAACGCGTACACCAACGTGCTGGCCTCCTGGGTGCTGGCCCGTGCCCAGGACGCCCTGGACGTCCTGCCCGAGTACCGCCGCGACGAGCTGCGCGAGCGCCTGGAGCTCGACGCAGGAGAGCTGGAGCGCTGGCAGGAGGTCGGACGCCACCTGCACGTCCCGTTCCACGACGGCGTCCTGAGCCAGTTCGACGGCTACGAGCGCCTCGCCGAACTCGACTGGCCGCAGTACCGGCGCCGCTACCCGGACCTGCGCCGGCTCGACCGGATCCTGGAGGCCGAGGGCGACACCGTCAACCGCTACAAGGCCTCCAAGCAGGCCGACGCGCTGATGCTCTGGTACCTGTTCTCCGCCCGCGAGGTCCGCGACCTGCTCCGGCGCCTCGGCCACCCGGCGCACCACGAGCTGCTCCGCCGGACCACCGACTACTACCTGCGGCGCACCGTCCACGGCTCGACGCTCAGCTCCGTGGTGCACGCCTGGGTACTCACCCGCTGCGACCGCCGCGCGTCCTGGCACCATTTCCGCGACGCCCTGGTGGCCGACCTGCGGGACAGCCAGCACGGCACCACGGCCGAGGGCGTCCACCTGGGCGCCATGGCGGGCGCGGTGGACCTGCTGCAACGCTGCTACACCGGCCTGGAGGTCCGCGAGGACGCCCTCTGGCTGGACCCTCGCCTGCCCTCCGCCCTCGGCCGCCTGGAACTGGACCTGCGCTACCGCGGCCACTGGGGCCTCACCCTCGCCGTCGACCGCCGCACCGTCACGGTGAGCCTGCGCCAGGACCGCCAGGAGCCGGTCCGCATCCGGCTGCGCGGCACCGAGACGACGGTCCGGCCCGGCGAGACCCGGCGCTTCCGGCTGTGAGCGGCCCGGGCCTCACCGGCGGCACGGACCACCTCGTCCGGGATCCCGGCGTCCAGCAGCTCCCGACGGATGCGTGCGGGTACCGGGGCGAACGGCCGCGCGACCAGGGCCGGCCGGCCCCTGCCGGAGCCCGCGATCGGTGGTGCCATGGAAGTACGGACGGCCGGGCCGTGTCCCCGGCCCCCCGCACCGAGCCAGGGAGGCCGGCATGAAAGCCGCCGTGGGAGACCGCATCATCGTCCAGGGCACCCGGCCGGGCGCGGCCCGCCGGGACGGCGAGATCGTCGGGCTGCACCACCCGGACGGCAGCCCGCCGTACGACGTCCGCTGGTCCGACGAGGACCGGGTCACCGAGTACTTTCCCGGGCCGGACGCCCGGATCCACCACTTCGACCACGAGCCGTCGCCCACTCGAACCGTCCCGCCGCAACCGCACCTCTTCGCCGACTGACGGGCCTGCGCCGTGACCGTCTCCGCCGACCCGCGGGCCCGCGGACTGACCGGCGCCGAGGCCGCACGACTGCTCGCCGAACACGGCCGCAACGAGGTCGCCGCCGACCGCCGGGTGCCGCTGTGGGCCCGGGTGGCCGCCCAGCTGCGCGACCCCCTGATCACCGTGCTGCTCGCGGCCGTCGCGCTGACGGTGGCGATCGGCGACCATCCGGACGCGGTGGTGATCGCCCTGGTGGTCGTGGTGAACACCACCGTGGGCGTGGTCCAGGAGGTCCGGGCGGAGAGCGCCGTGGCGGCGCTGTCCCGGCTCTCCGCCCCCGCCGCCCGGGTGTGGCGCGACGGGGAGCCGCGCAAGGTGCCCTCGGCCGAGGTCGTCCCGGGCGACGTGGTGGCGCTCGCCGAGGGCGACATCGTGTCCGCCGACGCCCTGCTCCTGGAGGCCGCAGCCCTGCTGCTCGACGAGTCGATGCTGACCGGCGAGTCCCTGCCAGTGGCCAAGGAGGCCGGGAGCGGGCCGGCGGGCAACGGGACGCTGCGGGCGGGCACGGTGGTCCTGCGCGGCCGGGCCCTGGCCCTGGTCACCGCCACCGGCGCGGACAGCGCCCTCGGCCGGATCGCCACACTGCTGCGGCCCCGGCCCGACCCCACCCCGCTCCAACGGCGGCTGGCCGGGCTCGGTCGGGTGCTGGCGGCGGTGGCCGTCGGCCTGTGCGCGGTGGTCTTCGTCCTCGGCCTGCTCCGGCACCAGCCGCCCGGCGAGATGGGCGTGACGGCGATCAGCCTGGCGGTCGCCGCCGTACCGGAGTCGCTGCCCGCCGTCGTCACGCTCGCCCTCGCCCTGGGCGCCCGCCGGATGGCCGCACGCCATGCCGTCGTACGACGGCTGCCGGCCGTGGAGACGCTCGGCTCGGTCACCGTGCTGGCCACCGACAAGACCGGCACCCTCACCGAGGGCCGGATGGTCGTCGAGCGCCTCTGGACCCCGCACTCGACGGCAACCGTCACCGGTCCCGGCTACGGCCCTGCGGGCGGGATCGTGCTCGACGGGCCCGGGGATGACGAGACGGCGGCCCTGCTCACCGCGGCCGTGCTGTGCAACGACGCCGCGCTGCGGGCGCCGGCGGACGACGGCGAGTGGCGCGCGCTCGGCGATCCCACCGAGGCCGCCCTGCTGACGGCCGCCGGCAAGGCGGGCCTGGACCACGAACGGCTGCGGGCGGCGCTCCCCCGGGTCGCCGAGACGCCGTTCGACAGCACCCGCAAGCGGATGAGCACCGTCCACCGCCGCCCCGAGGGCACCCTTCTGGTCTGTCTCAAGGGTGCCCCGGAGGCCGTCCTCGACCCTGCGGTCCTGGCCGAACCGCCGGATCTGCTGGAGCGGGCCCGGCAGGCGGCCGCCGACGCCGCCGCCGAGGGCTTCCGGGTGCTCGCCGTGGCCGAGCGGCGCCTCCACCGGGTGCCCGAACGGCCGGAGGACGCCGAACGCGGACTGCGCCTGCTCGGGCTGACCGCGATGGCCGACCCGCCCAAGCCCTCCGCGGCCGCCACCCTGGCCGCCTGCCGCCGGGCCGGCATCCTCCCCGTCCTGATCACCGGCGACCACCCGGCCACCGCCCGCGCCCTGGCCGTCCGGATCGGGCTGCTGGACGCCTCCGCCGCGCCCGGGGCGGTGGCGACCGGGCGGGACCTCGCCACCGGTGCGGTCACCGACCCGACCGGCCCCCGGGTGTTCGCCCGCACCGACCCGCGACAGAAGCTCGACATCGTCCAGGCCTGGCGCGCCCGGGGCGCCGTCACCGCGATGACCGGCGACGGCGTCAACGACGGCCCGGCCCTGCGGCAGGCGGACATCGGCGTGGCCATGGGCCGGCGCGGCACCGAGGTCGCCCGCCAGGCCGCCGACCTGGTTCTCGCCGACGACGAACTCGCCACCGTGGTCGGCGCGGTGGAGGAGGGCCGCCGGGTCTACGACAACATCCGCCGCTTCCTGGTCTTCGGCCTGGCCGGCGGCGGCGCCGAGATCCTGGTGATGCTGGCCGGCCCGCTGTTCGGCCTGGCACTGCCGCTGCGCGCGGGCCAGATCCTCTGGATCAACCTGCTCACCCACGGCCTCACGGGCGTGGCCATGGGCGCGGAACCCGCCTCGCCCGGCGCGATGACCCGGCCCCCGCGCCCACCGGACCAGCACATCCTCGGTTCCGGCGTGTGGCAGCGGGTCCTGCTGCTCGCCGCGGTGGTCGCGGCCGCCGCCCTCGGCGCGGCGCTCTGGGCCCGCGAGGAGGGCCGGCCCTGGCAGACCGTCCTGTTCCTCGCCCTGCTGGCCGGCCAGCTCGGCACCGTCCTGGGCCTGCGCGAACGACTGCTGACCCGCGCGAACCCGTTCCTCCCGCTGGCCGTCCTCGCCTCCACCGCGCTCGCGGCCGCCGCCCTCTACCTCTTACTCCTGCGCGGCCTGCTCGACACCGTGCCGCTCGGCCGGTCCGACCTGGCCGCGCCCGTCCTCGCCGGAGCCGTCGGCTTCACGACCGCCCGGCTGCTCAAGCACGGGATCTGACGACCGGGCCGGTCGGCCCTCGCGGCGCAAGGCGGAGCTGCCTAGCGTGGGAACAGGGTCCACATCATCGACCTCACCGAAGTCACCGGGACCACCGGACCGAGGAGGACCATCATGAACTCCGCAAGCCCCGACGGCCCCGGCCGTCCCGTCGTCCTCGGCGTCGACGCCCTCGACACCGGCTCGATGCCCGCCGCCTGGGCGGCCGACGAGGCCGCCCGCAGGGGCCTGCCACTGCGGGCGGTGCACGCCGTGCCGTCGTTGTACCGCGAGTTCCGGCCCTTCGACGAGGGCCGCTACCACAAGGCCCTGCGCGAGCGGGCCGACCGGGCGCTGGACCGGGCCGCCACGCTGGCCCGGGAGCGCCACCCCGGACTGGACGTGACCACCGTGGTGGCCGAGGACGTCCCGGCGCCCGCACTGTGCCGGGAGTCCCGCAACGCCGCGCTCGTCGTCCTCGGCTCCCGCCGGCTGAGCCGGGTCGAGGAGGCGCTGAGCACCTACTCGGTGGCCGTCCCGGTCAGCGCCCAGGCGCACTGTCCGGTGGTCGTGGTCCGCGACCCCGAGCACACCACCCAGGACCCGCCGTACGTCGTGCTCGGCGTGGACGGCAGCCCGTCCTCGCAGCCCGCCGTCGACTTCGCCTTCGCGTACGCGGACGAGCGCCGGGCCGCGCTGCGCGTCCTGTGGGTCTGGCAGCGCCCGCCGGTGGGCAACCTGGACGAACCCGCCACCGAGCGGATGCTGCGCCGGATGATCTTCGAGTCCACCGCGGGTCACCACGAACACCACCCCGACGTGACCGTGACCCACGAAATCGTGCACGGCCACCCGGTCGAGGAGCTCGCCCTGGCCTCCGAACACGCCCTCGCGGTGGTCGTCGGCCGCCGCGGCAACGGCGGCTTCACCGGCATGCGCCTCGGCTCCGTACCCCACGGCCTGCTCCGCCGCGCGAACTGCCCCGTCGTGACGGTGCCATCCGCTCCTTCCTGAACCGGGAACCGACGCCCGCTCACGTGCGGACATGCCCGCCCGGCGGTCCGATCCGGGCCGACCGGCCCACGTCCTGACCGCCCGCGCGGCGCGAGCCTGGACGTGACGAAAGGTGGAGACCATGCACACCGTGATCGTGTACGAGAGCATGTACGGCAACACCCGGGAGGTCGCCGAGGCGATCGCCGAAGGTGTCCGCCGGACCGACCCGGGGGCGGCCGTCGACTGCCTCCCGGTGTCCGAGGCGAACGCGGACACCACCCGGTCCGCGGACCTGCTGGTGGTCGGCGGACCGACCCACATGCACGGCATGTCCTCCGGGATCAGCCGCCGGATGGCCGCCTCGGCCGAGGGGCACAAGGAGGGTCACGAGGAGGCCGCCGCCGAAGCGCGGGACACCGCCGAGGGCCCGGGCCTACGGGCCTGGTTCCACGACCTTCCGACCACCGAGTCCGGCACCTACGCCGCCGCGTTCGACACCCGGGTCGACATGCCCAGGTCCGGCGGCGCGGCCAACGGCATCGCCCACCGGCTCTCCCACCACCACTACGACGTGGTCGCCGAACCCGAGGGCTTCATCGTGGAGGGCAACGACGGACCACTGCGCGCCGGCGAACTCGACCGCGCCCGCGCATGGGGCGCCGGCCTGGTCTGAGCACGGGTGGCCGGGACGAGGGCCCGGCGCAGGGCCGGGCCCTGGAGCACCGATCCGATTGCCAGGTCGCCCCGCCCTCGCCCCGGGCACCGAGGCACGTCCGCTGCGGCGGGGCGAGACTGGCCGGGGACCGGGAACAGGAGTGAACGGGATGTCTGACGGTGGAGACGGCGGGTACCCCGCCCTCATCGGCGAGTCGGCCGCCTTGGTGCGACTGGCGCACACCGCTCTGCGCGGCGCGACGGCCGTACTGACCGATCCGGCCGACAGCGGGGCTGGGGTCCCGGTTGCGGAGAAGGCCCTCGCGGAACTGCTGACGCGGATCGAGGAGGACGCCGCCGCGGCTCCCGGCGGACGGGCCGGGGTCGTCCTGGGCGTCCACGTAGGGTGCCAGGTCGAGGCCCTGGCGGACCTGGCGCAACGGCTGCTGGAGGCCGCCTGGGCGCGCCAGGAGAGGCAGCCGTTCATCGAACGGCTACGGGCTCCGCTGCACGGGATCGCCGACGCGGCGCTGGACTCACTCGAACGGTCCGCCCACGCCCTGGAATCCGGCGCCCCCGAGGACGTCGCGGACGTCCTCGCGGAGCTGCACGAGGTCGGCCAACGGCAATGGCTCCTGTACGAGCTGCTGCTCCGTACCGAGCGGACGGATCCGGTGGACGCCACCGACCTTGTGCTGCTCTCCTGCTGCTACCAGCAGTGCGCCGACCGTGCGGGAGCGATCGCCCGCCACGCGGCGCTGTTCCCCCGCCCTGGGCCCTGAAACCGCGCGCGGGCCGGGGTCCGGGATCTCACGGCAGGCCCGCGACGGCGGTCGCCTCCATGAGCAGCCTGCTGGTCGGCTCGTGCCGCACCGCGCCCCGGTCGGTCACCAGCATCGGGGCGAGCACCGGGTCCTCCGTGCCGGGGCCGCCCCGCAGCAGGCGTTCCAGCAGCGCCAGCACGTTGTGGGAGTACGCACGCGAGGCGGTACCGGGCACCTGCGCGGCGAGTTCGCCGGCACCGATCACCGTGATGCCGTCACCGACCAGCGTCGTGGTGTCCGGCAGGACGCCCTCGACGTTGCCGCCCTCCGGGCCCGCCGCCAGGTCCACCAGCACCGAGCCGGGCCGGAGCCGGGCCACCGTCGCCGTGCGGAGCAGGACCGGGGGCGTCCCGTCCGGCCCGGTCAGGGCCGTCACCACGAGGTCGTACCGCACCGAGGCCTCGGCCAGCCCCGCCACCCATGCCGCACGGTCCCGGTCGAGGGACTGCCACAGCTCCCGGTCGTCCACCGCCTGGTGCACACCGGACAGGCACAGCAGGTCGGCTCCCAGCGCGGCGGCAGCCGCACGCTCGCGATGCCGCGGTTCGACCGCGCCGACCGGAGCGCCCAGCCGGCAGGCGGTGTCGATCGCCTGCAGACCGGCATGCCCGGCGCCCACCACGAGTACCCGAAGCGGGTCGAAGAGCCCGTCCGTGGTGCCCCAGGGCGGCAGGCAGCGGTCCAGGCGCTCGGCGGCGAGCAGCACCGCCCGGTACCCCGCCACCCTGGCCTGCGAGGCCCCGGCGTCCAGCGGGTACCCGGCCGGCAGGTCGGGCGCCAGGTCGAGGCCGATCGCGGTCACGCCCCGGTCCGCCCACTGCCGGACCAGGAACGGGATCCGCTGCGGCCGCAGCAAAGCGGCCAGTACCTGCCCCGGGCGCAGTTCGCGCACCGGGTCGGTGCTCGGGGGACGGATGCCGAGCAGCACGTCCGCACGGCGCAACACCTCGTCGCGTCCGGCCAGGACGGCACCCGCAGCCTGGTAGTCGTCGTCGTGGTGACCAGCGAGGAGGCCTGCGCCCGGCTCCGCCAGGACCGTCACGCCGAGGCGGCGGACGGCCGGCACCAGATCGGGCACGAGGGCCACCCGGCGCTCGCCCGGTACGGTCTCCCGCAGCACTCCCACCGCCGTGATCGCCATCGCTACGTCCCGCTCTCTCCGGGATCGGCCTTTCACGCCCAGTATGTTCCGTTTGCCCGCCCGGTTCGCCCGGTCGGATACTCGTGCGCAGGGCCACTCACGCACGGGGCGCCACGCGGGCACGGCGGAGGGAGCCGGTCATGGCAGCCAGGGGCTGGCAGTTCTGGGTGGACCGGGGCGGGACCTTCACCGACGTGGTCGCGCTCGACCCGGACGGCCGGCTGCTCACCCACAAGCTGCTCTCCCACGACCCGGCCCGCTACCGGGACCCGGCCGTGGCCGGAATCCGGGCCCTCCTGCCGCCCGGGGCGACCATCGCTTCCGTACGGATGGGCACCACGGTCGCCACCAATGCCCTGCTGGAACGCACCGGCGAGCCGACCGCACTGGTCATCACCCGTGGCTTCGCGGACGCCCTGCGGATCGGCTACCAGAACCGGCCGCAGATCTTCGCCCGCGAGATCGTGCTGCCCGAGCCGCTCTACACCCGGGTGGTCGAGGTGGACGAGCGGATCACCGCCGACGGCGAGGTACTACGACCGCCCGACCTCGACCGGCTCGCCGAGGACCTGCGCGACTGCCTGAACGACGGCATCCGCTCAGTCGCCGTGGTCTGCCTGCACAGCTACCTGCACCCCGCCCACGAGCGGGAGATCGGCCGGCTCGCCGAGCGGCTCGGCTTCGACCAGGTGTCCCTGTCCAGCGAGGTGAGCCCGCTGATGAAGCTGGTGCCGCGCGGAGACACCGCCGTGGTGGATGCCTACCTCCATCCCGGGCTGCGCCGCTACGTCCGGCAGGTGGCCGACCGGCTCGCCGGTGTCCGGCTGCTGTTCATGCAGTCCAACGGCGGCCTCGCCGAGGCCGGGCACTTCCGGGGCAAGGACGCCATCCTGTCCGGCCCGGCCGGCGGCATCGTCGGCATGGTGCGGATGTCCGCGCTGGCCGGCCACCAGCGGGTGATCGGCTTCGACATGGGCGGCACCTCCACGGACGTCTCGCACTTCGCGGGCACGTACGAGCGGGTGGTCACCACCCAGGTCGCCGGGGTACGGCTGCGGGCACCGATGCTGGCCATCCACACCGTCGCGGCGGGCGGCGGCTCGGTGCTGCGCTTCGACGGCGAACGCCTGCGCGTCGGTCCGGACTCGGCCGGCGCCGACCCCGGACCGGCCTGCTACCGCAGCGGCGGGCCGCTGACCATCACCGACGCCAACCTGCTGCTCGGCCGCATCCAGGCCGAGCACTTCCCGCAGGTCTTCGGCCCGAAGCGCGACCAACCGCTCGACTCCCGGCTGACGCGGCACCGATTCATCGAACTCGCCGAACGGATCGGCGGCCTGTCGGCCGAGGAGGCGGCCGAGGGCTTCCTGCGGATCGCGGTGGGCAACATCGCCAACGCGATCAAGCGCATCTCCGTCCAGCGAGGTCACGACGTCACCCGCTACGCCCTGACCACCTTCGGCGGCGCGGGCGGCCAGGTTGCCTGCCCCGTGGCCGAGGCACTGGGCATCCGCACCGTCCTCGTCCCGCCGATGGCCGGGGTGCTGTCCGCCCTCGGCATCGGTCTGGCCGACACCACCGTCCTGCGCGAGCAGGCGGTCGAACGGCCCCTGGCGGAGGAGGAGATGGAAGCGGTACTGGGGCTCGCCGACGAACTGGCGCACGCCGCCACCGACGAGCTGCGCGATCAGGGCGTCCCGCAGGGACGGATCCAACTGGCCCGCCGGGTCCGGCTGGGCTACCGGGGCACCGACACCACGATCACCGTACCGCTGGGGGAACCGGCCGCCATGCGGGCCGAGTTCGAGGAGCGGCATCGCTCCACCTACTCCTTCCTGATGGACCGCCCCCTGGTGATCGAGGCCCTCGCCGTCGAGGGCACCGGCCTCACCGAGCAGCCCGAACTCGGCACCCTCTCCCCCGCGGCCACTCCGGCCGAGCCCGTCGCCGTCCGGCTGTACGCCGGCGGCCGGTGGCGGCGGGTCCCGCTGCTGGAACGCGAATCGCTGCGCGCGGCCGACACCGTCACCGGACCCGCCGTGATCGCCGAGGCCAACGCCACCACCGTGGTGGACACCGGCTGGAAGGCCACCGTCACCGCCGCCGGACACCTCCTGGTCGAGCAGGTCGGGGCCACCGCCGAGGAGGCCGTCCCGACCGCCGCCGACCCGGTGCTGCTGGAGGTCTTCAACAACCTCTTCATGGCGATCGCCCAACAGATGGGCGCCCGGCTGGAATCCACCGCCCAGTCGGTCAACATCAAGGAGCGGCTCGACTTCTCCTGCGCGCTCTTCGATCCGGACGGCAACCTCGTCGCCAACGCCCCCCACATCCCCGTCCACCTCGGCTCGATGGGCACCACCGTCAAGGAGGTGCTGCGCCGTCTGGGCCCGAAGCTGCGCCCGGGCGACGCCTACGCCGTCAACGACCCGTACCACGGCGGCACCCACCTGCCCGACATCACCGTGGTCACCCCTGTCTTCGACCCGGACGGCGACGAGGTCCTGTTCTTCGTCGCCTCGCGCGGCCACCACGCCGAGATCGGCGGCACCTCTCCCGGCTCGATGCCCGCCGACAGCCGCGAGATCCACCAGGAGGGCGTGCTCTTCGACACCTGGCCGCTGGTGGTGGACGGGCGGCTGCGCGAGGAGGAGACCCTCCGGCTGCTCACCGACGCGCCGTACCCGTCCCGCGACCCGGACACCAACCTCGCCGACCTGCGCGCCCAGATCGCCGCCAACCGCAAGGGCGTCGACGAGGTCGACGCGATGATCGGGCACTTCGGCCTGGACGTCGTCCAGGCCTACATGCGGCACGTCCAGGACAACGCCGAGCAGGCGGTGCGCCGCGCCGTGGACGGGCTGAGCGACGGCTCGTACCGCTACGAGACCGACTCCGGCGCCGTGATCGCCGTCTCCGTGCGCGTCGACCGCCGCGACCGCAGCGCCACCATCGACTTCACCGGCACCTCGCCCCAGCTCGACGGCAATCTCAACGCCCCCTCCGCCGTCGTCACCGCCGCCGTCCTGTACGTCTTCCGCACCCTCGTCGCCGACGACATCCCGCTCAACGACGGCTGCCTGCGCCCGCTGCGGATCGTCGTGCCGCCCGGCTCGATGCTCGCCCCGGAGTACCCGGCCGCCGTCGCCGCCGGGAACGTCGAGACCTCGCAGGCCATCGTCGGCGCGCTCTACGCCGCGCTCGGCGTGCAGGCGGAGGGATCCGGCACGATGAACAACCTGAGCTTCGGCAACGCCGAGCACCAGTACTACGAGACCATCGCCTCCGGTTCCGGTGCCGGCCCCGGCTTCGACGGCGCGGACGCCGTCCAGACCCACATGACCAACTCCCGCCTCACCGACCCGGAGGTCCTGGAGTGGCGGCTCCCGGTCCTGGTCGAGGAGTTCGCCGTCCGCCCGGACAGCGGCGGCAACGGGCGCCGGCACGGCGGCAACGGCGTCCTGCGGCGGCTGCGCTTCCGCGAGCCGATGACGGTCAGCCTGCTCACCAGCCACCGCCGCGTCCCGCCGTACGGCCTCGCCGGCGGCTTCCCGGGCACGCTCGGCGCCAACCGCGTCCTGCGCGCCGACGGCACCGTCGAGGAGCTGCCCGGCTGCGGCAGTACCGAGGTCGCTGCCGGGGACGCCTTGGAGATCCGCACCCCCGGCGGAGGCGGCTGCGGCGGCTCTGCCTGACATGGTCCGGCCGGTCGGCCGTCGACGCCGGCGGCCGACCGGGCCCCGCTGCGGGCGATCGCCGTGTTCAGCAACCGCCACCTGCTCGGCGGCATCGGCTTCTCTCTCGCGTTCGCCGCCGCGGTCGTCTACCTCCCGGTGCTGCGGAGGGTGTTCGGCACCGCGGCCCTCCCCCGGGTTCTCACCGTGGTGCCCTTCCCGTTCCTGGTCTGGGGCACGGACGAGTTGCGCCGCGCGGTCGTCCGCCACCGTACGACCGTGCCCGCGCCCGAGACGCCGCCCGCACCGGTACCCGCCGGGCAGCCGGGTCCGCACCATCCGCTGCCGACCCTCCTCGCCCGGCACGGCTGGAGCGCCCACCGGCTCTCCCACGCCCTGGGTATCGGGGAACAGGCCGCCGCCGGGATCGTCGCGCACGCTCACCGGATCTCCGCGGGCCACGGCCGGCGGACGCGGTGATCCGGCTCGGTTCCCCGGCTCCGTCGCGGCCCTCCACGCCCACCGCCTGGGCCCAACGGCCCCGGTCCGACGGCCGACCGGGCCGAGCCCGCGGGGCGTCCGCCCCTCCAAGCTCCCCGCCCCGGGAGGGGACAGTGGAAGGGACGGAGCCCCCGTCGGGTCCGGCGCAGCCGGGTCCCCTACCAGTGCGCCTGGAGGCAGCCATGCGCCGTGTCATCCCCTTCCGCGACCTCGGCCGGGAGGACGTCGGCCTGGTCGGCGGCAAGAACGCCTCGCTCGGCGAGCTGATCAACGCTCTGGGACCGGCCGGGGTCCGGGTGCCCGACGGCTTCGCCACCACGGCTGACGCCTACCGCGAACTGCTCGACGGCGGCGGCCTGCGCGAGCGGATCGCCGAGCAGGTCGACCGGCTCCACAGCGGGGCTCCGCTGCCCGAGGTCGGCGCCGCCATCCGGTCCGCCGTACTGGCCACCCCACTGCCGCTCGCCCTCGAACGCGAGGTCGACGACGCGTACGGTCGGCTCGCCGGAGAGGCCGGACGGGAGGACCCGGATGTCGCCGTGCGCAGCAGCGCCACCGCCGAGGACCTGCCGGAGGCGAGCTTCGCCGGGCAGCAGGAGACCTTTCTCAACGTCCGGGGGCCCGCCGCCCTGCTGGACGCCTGCCGGCGCTGCTTCGCGTCGCTGTTCACCGACCGGGCGATCGACTACCGGGAGCGGATGGGCTTCGACCACCTCTCCCTCGCGCTGTCGGTCGGCGTGCAGCTGATGGTGCGCTCCGACCTCGCGGGCGCGGGCGTGGTGTTCACCCTGGACACCGAGACCGGGTTCCCACGCGTGGTCGTGATCAGTGCCGCCTGGGGGCTTGGCGAGACGGTGGTCAGCGGCCAGGTGGATCCGGACGAGTACACGGTGTTCAAACCGGTGCTCAAGGACCACCGCCTCGACCCGGTGATCCAGGTCCGGCTCGGTGCGAAGCGCCGCAAGGCCGTGTACGCCGAGGACGGCTCGACGACGGCCGTCGACACCGACGCCCTGGAGCGGTCCCGCCCGGTGCTCGGCGAGGGCGACATCCGCACGCTGGCCGAGTGGGCGGTGGCCGTGGAGGAGCACTACGGCTGCCCGATGGACCTGGAGTGGGCCAAGGACGGCATCACCGGTCGGCTGTACCTCGTCCAGGCCCGGCCGGAGACCGTGCAGTCCCGCCGCCAGGGTGCGGTGCTGCGCCGGTTCCGGCTGACCGGTACGGGCGAACGGCTGGTGGACGGCATCGCCGTGGGTGAGGCGATCGGCGCCGGTCCGGTCCGCGCGCTGGGCGAACCGGTCGGCCTGGAGCGATTCCCGCAGGGCGCCGTCCTGGTCACGGAGATCACCGACCCGGACTGGGAGCCGCTGATGAAGCGGGCCGCTGCGATCGTCACCGACCACGGCGGCCGGACCTCGCACGCGGCGATCGTCAGCCGCGAGCTGGGGGTGCCCGCGCTGGTCGGCACCGGTTCGGCGACCACCGTGCTCACCGACGGGCAGGAGGTCACGGTCTCCTGCGCCGAAGGCGCGGAAGGCCACGTCTACGCGGGTCGGGTCGCGTACGAGGCGACCGAGACCGACCTCGGCGCGCTCCCGACCACCCGCACCAAGGTGATGCTCAACCTGGCCGACCCGGGCGCCGCCTTCCGCTGGTGGCGACTGCCGGCGGACGGCGTGGGCCTGGCCCGGACCGAGTTCGTGGTCGCCCACCAGGTCCGCGTCCACCCGATGGCCCTGGTGCACCCCGAGCGGCTCTCCGGCGAGGACCGGCGGCTGGTCGACGAGCTGACGTACGGATATCCCGACCGGACCGACTACTTCGTGGACCGGTTCGCCCACGGCGTGGCCCGGATCGCCGCCTCCCGCTGGCCGGACCCGGTGGTGGTGCGCACCAGCGACTTCAAGACCAACGAGTACGCCCGGCTGATCGGCGGCACGCCGTTCGAACCGGTCGAGGCCAACCCGATGATCGGCTGGCGCGGCGCGAGCCGCTACTACGATCCCGGCTATCGCGAGGGCTTCGCTCTGGAGTGCCGGGCACTGCGCCGGGCCAGGGACGAACTCGGCCTGACCAACATCGTGGTGATGATCCCGTTCTGCCGCACACCCCAGGAGGCCGACCGGGTGCTGGCCGTCATGGCCGACAACGGGCTCGCCCGGGGCGCCAACGGCCTACGGGTGTACGTCATGGCGGAGATCCCGGCGAACATCCTGCTCGCCGAACAGTTCGCCGAACGCTTCGACGGCTTCTCGATCGGCAGCAACGACCTCACCCAGCTCACCCTCGGCGTCGACCGGGACTCGGGCCTGCTCGCCCATCTCTTCGACGAACGGAATCCGGCCGTCACCCGCAGCATCGAGACCCTGGTCGCCACTGCCCACGCGGCCGGCCGCCACGTCGGACTCTGCGGCCAACGCCCCAGCAACGACGCGGACTTCACCCGCTTCCTGGTGCGGGCGGGGATCGACGCGATCTCCGTCACCCCGGACAGCTTCGCCGCGGTCAAGCACGCGGTCGCGGCTGCGGAGCAGGAGACTTGAACCCGACCCCGCAGGCCGGGCGGCAGGAGCCGGCGATGAGCAGCACGCGACCCCTACCGGAGCGGACCTGGGCCTGGGCGGTGGAGCGCCCCGGGCCGGTCGGCGAGCTCGTGCCCGTCGCCCTCACCGCGCTGGACCGCGGCGGCACGCTCGCCGTGGCCGGCATCCACCTCACCGACATCCCGGCGCTCAACTACCGGCGGCACCTCTTCCAGGAACGCACCCTGCGCAGCGTCACCGCCAACACCCGCGCCGACGGACGCGCCCACCTCACCGAGGCCGCCCGCACCCGCCCGGTCGTCCACGTCACCCGCTACCCCCTGCGGCACGCCGACACCGCACTCACCGACCTCGCCGCGGACAGCGTGACGGGCGTCGCGGCCCGCGGCGGTCGACGGCCTTCCGGGGAACCCCGCGCCACGTCGATACGTCACGGAGGGTTGTCAGTCGAGCTGCCCCAAGACCTGCCGGAAGGCCTGGGCGTGGCCGGCCTCGTCACCGGCGTTGTCGAGGAAGAGTTCGGCCGCTTCGGTGTCGCCCGCTGCCCGAGCGCGGTCGGCGAACATCGGGTACATGACGGTCGCCTCGTAGTTCTCGCCGGCGATGCTCCTCCACAGGTCGGACCGAATGTCCTCTACGAGCCCGAACAGCACGGCCTCGGCGGTGAAGTGCTCATGGAGTTCCACCGCGGCGGTGCCCCGGAAGAGCGCGGCGACCGCCTCGTCACCGGACTGCTCGGCCTGCTCGGCCTGCTCGGCGAAGACGGTGTACCGGGCGAACGCCAGCGCCTCACCGTGCAGCGCGGTGTCGAGGTTGGCCAGGGTGCGGGCCGAACGGACCTGAGCCGGGCCGGCCGGCGCCGCCACCGGGTCGACCTGCGGCGGTGCGGGGACCTGGCCGTGGCCGGTCCGCACCACGTCGAGCGCGGCTTTGAACGCCTCGCTGTGGTGGGCCTCGTCGTCGGCGATCTCCGCGAAGAGGACGGCGGCATTGTGGTCCCCGTCCTCCTCGGCCTCCTGGGCGAACCGTGGATACATCGAGGTCGCCTCGTTGACCTCGCCCGCCACGGAGACCGTCAGGTTCGCGGTCTCGTCACCGATCACCCCGGCGAGCAGCGCCTCCTGGTGGAAGTGCTCGTCGAGTTCCACGGCGGCCGTACGGCGGTAGAGGTTCCCGACGGCGGGCAGGTGCTCCCGGTCCGCCTGGTCCGCGTAGAAGGTGTAGGAGGCGTGCGCGAAGGCTTCGCCGCGCATCGAGGCCTGCAGGTCGGCGAGGGTCTGCGGCTGGATCCGAGAGACCGCTCCGGGATGGGCGGCGGTCGGGGTGGCGACAGCGGCGGCAGAAGTGCCGACGGCCACCAGGCAGGTGGCGGTCGCGAAGAGGATCCGGGCGGAGGGTGGCACGTTCGTCTCCCAGCGGGCAAAGGAATGAGGTTGCTCGCGTGGAAGCAAGCCGATCGAAGACGATCGAGTACCGTGCTCCGTTCGCAGCACCCCCGCGTGTCCCGGGGCGGCCAGGTGGCCGCATCCGCTCACCCGACAGTCGGGCGCCCGGTGCCGTGGGTCATCCGCCGTCCTCCGTCGCCTGTCGGGCCGCCTCCGCAAAGCCGGGGGCCTCGGCGTTGAAGGTGCGGTAGAGCCGGGCCGCGTCCGGGCCCGCCACACCGTCGCGGCGCAGCAGCGGCAGCAGGGCGCGGGTGTTGGGTGTCTCCATCGGTCCGAAGCAGCCGTAGCAGCCCCGCCCGTACGCCGGGCAGATGGCGCCGCAGCCGGCCTGGGTGACCGGGCCGAGGCAGGGCGTGCCGTGGGCGACGGTGACGCAGGTGGTGCCGCGCAGCTTGCACTCGAAGCAGACACTGTGGGTGGGGATGTCGGGCTTGCGGTCGGCGAGATAGGCGGTGATGACCTCCAGCAGCTGCCGCTTGTCGATCGGGCAGCCGCGCAGTTCCAGGTCGACCGGCACGTGGGCGGAGATCGGGGTGGAGTGGTCGAGGCTGTCGATGTACTCGGGCCGGGCGTAGACGACGGCCTGGTACTCGGGCAGGCCCACCAGATTGCGCAGCGCCTGGACCCCGCCGGCGGTGGCGCAGGCGCCGATGGTGACCAGGTGGCGGGACTGCTCCCGGACCCGGCGGACGCGCTCCAGGTCGGAAGGCGTCGCGATGGAGCCCTCGACCAGGGACAGGTCGTAGGGCGGCGGCAGTTCACGACTGGAGGCCTCCGGGAAGTAGCCGATCTCGATCTTTCCTGCGAGTGCGAGGAGTTCGTCCTCGCAGTCGAGGAGGGCGAGTTGGCAGCCGTCGCAGGAGGAGAACTTCCAGACCGCCAGGCGCGGGATTCCCATGGCGCTCACCGCTCAGGGGTGGACAGCAGGCCTTCGGCACGGTCCCAGCCGAAGACCGCACCGTCGCGGCAGACGAGGACGGGGCCGAGCTGGCAGTGCCCGCACCAGGCGGTGGCGCAGCGCATGTTGCGCTCCAGCGAGACCTGGATGCGCTCGGCGGGGACGCCTCGGCGGATGAGGTCCCGGGCGGTCGCGCACATCATCGCCTCCGGGCCGCACAGGTAGGCGGCGCAGTGCCCGGGACGGAAGTCGGCGCCGTCCAGCAGAGCGGTGACCAGGCCGGTGGCGCCGCGCCAGCCGGGCTCGGGGTTGTCCACGGTGGCCTGGACGTACGCGCGGATGTGCCAGCGCGGCAGGTCGTCGAGGAAGAGCTGCCCGCCCGGGTCGCGGTACCCGGCGAGCACCGACACCGTCCCGTACGTCTCCGGGTCGGCGAGGACCTCCTCGATCAGCGGTCGCAGCGGGGCGAGCCCGATGCCGCCGGCGACGACCAGGACGTCACTTCCGGGCGGCGGACTCCCCCAGGCCGTGCCGTACGGGCCGCGGGTGCCGATCCAGTCACCGGGCTCGGCCCGGCAGAGCGCCTCGCTGACCTTGCCGACCGCGCGGACGGTGTGGCTCAGCACGGTGCCGTTGATCCGGCTGGTGGAGAGCGGGATCTCACCGTTGCCGAAGGCGTACAGCATCGCGTACTGCCCGGGGCGGAAGGGGCTCATCGGGGCGGCGGCCGGTGCCAGGTCGAGGGTGACGGTGTCGTCGGTCTCACGCCGGCAGGCCAGCACCCGGTAGGGCACGGGGGTGGTCGCGTGCATCACGGTGCTCCCCCGGCGCTCGTGGCCTCGGCCCGTAGGGCGGTGACCTCCTCGGTGATGTCGATGCCGACCGGGCACCAGGCGATGCAGCGGCCGCAGCCGACGCAGCCGGAGGAGCCGAACTGGTCGTACCAGGTGCCGAGTTTGTGGGTGAGCCACTGCCGGTAGCGGCTGCGCGCGGAGGTGCGGACCGGGCCGGTGCCGTGCAGGTGGGAGAAGTCGAGGTCGAAGCAGGAGTCCCAGCGGCGCCAGCGCTCGGCGTGGTCGCCGGTGAGGTCGGTGACCTCCTCGGTGGTGGTGCAGAAGCAGGTGGGGCAGACCATGGTGCAGTTCCCGCAGGTCAGGCAACGGTCGGCCACCTGGTCCCAGCGCTCGGCGGTCATCGTGCCGGCCATCAGCGCCCGCAGGTCGGTGGGGTCCATGCTCCGGCCCATCCGTCCGGCGGCCTCGGCGACGGCCGTACGGGCGTGCTCGCCGTCGGTGGGGCTGGTGGGGAGTCCGGCGAGGACGGCCTCGCCCTCGGGGCTGCCGGCACGGACCAGGTAGTGCGGGCCGTCCGGTTCGACGGTCTCGGTCAGCGCAAGGTCGTACGACGCATCCCCGGTCAGGCCCGGGCCGGTGCCCATCGAGACACAGAAGCAGACCCCGCTGGGCTCGGTGCACTCGGCCACCACGAGGAATGCGCCGGAGCGCCTCGGACCGTACACCGGGTCCGCGTACGCGCCGCCCGTCAGCACCCGGTCCTGCACAACGATCGCGCGCAGGTCGCAGGGGCGTACGCCGAGGAAGGCGTAGCAGGGTGGCGGTTCGTCGTCCTCCCGCACGGCGACGGTGCCGTCCGGCGCCCGATCGGCCTGCCAGAGCCTGGCCCGTGGCGGGTGCAGGAAGGTCTTCCAGGACTGCGGCCCGGCGGAGTGGGCGAACGCCGCCCGGTCCTCGCGCCGGTGCAGCCGGTAGGTGCCCGGCTCCGCCTCGATGCCCCAGCCGTACGGCAGCTCCTGCGCCGAGTCCAGTTCGGCGAGCACGATCGCGCCGTCCCGGACGGTGGGCCCGATCACGGTGAAGCCCCGCTGCCGCAGGGCCGCGACCAGTGCGGAAAGGCCTGCCTCGTCCAACTCCACGAGCGGTGGCGTCGTCCCCATCACGCCCTCCTCGGGCTGCTCCCCGGCGCCGCCCGGACGGCGGCCCCGTGTCCTTCCGCTCTCGGCCGCCCACCGGCATTCCGCATGGGCCGGTCGGTCCCGCCCCACGGATCGGGGTCCACCGGTGCCGCAGACATGGTCCGACCGGCCCTGCACGGCCCGCTCCGCCGCGGCGGACGAGACCGATGGACGCGCCGGCGTGCTCGGAGGAGGTGGAGGCGGTGTCACCGCCGTGGCGGGAGGCGGGGCGGACGGAACCGACGACGCGAGCGGTGGAGGAGCGGCTGGACGACTGCGTGACCGCCCTGATGGGCGCACGGGGCCGAGCCGGGGCGGGCCCGGTAGATTCACTCCCCCACCACCGACCGAGGGAGCACCCGTGCCCGACCGGCCCAGCCTGCTGTACGTGACCGACCTGGCCTACCCGGCCCGCGGGCGGCGGTACGGCGACGAGGACGTCTTCCTCACCTCCCGGCTGCGGGAGTGGTTCGACCTGGCCCTGTGCCACCCGCTGGACGCCCGGGCGCTGATGGGGCGCTTCGACGCGGTCGTGGTGCGCAACAGCGGTCCGGTGCTGCACTACCGGGAGGAGTACGCCCGGTTTCGCGACCGGGCCCTGGCCGACGGCGTACGGGTCTACAACCCGCTGACCGGGCGGGGCGACATGGCCGGGAAGGGGTACCTGCTGGACCTGACCGAGGCGGGCCGCCCCGTCATCCCCACCGTCGACCGGCCGCAGGACCTCGACCGGCTGCCCGCCGCCGACCGCTACGCGGTCAAGCCCAGGGAGGGCGCGGACAGCATAGGCCTGCGCTTCCTCACCCGCGACGAGCTGGACGGGCTCGACGCGTGGGGCGAGGTGCTGGTCCAGCCGCGGATCGACTTCCGCTACGAGGTCTCCTTCTACTTCGTGGACGACGCCTTCCAGTACGCCCTCCACGCACCGGATCCGGCCCGGCGCTGGGTGCTGGAACCGTACGAGCCGAACGCGGCCGACCTCGCGTTCGCACGGAGCTTCGTCGACTGGAACACGCTCGCCCACGGGATCCAGCGGGTGGACGCCTGCCGCGCGCCGGACGGGAGCCTGCTCCTGGTCGAGCTGGAGGACCTCAACCCGTACCTGTCCCTCGACCTGGTCGCCTCGGAGGTCCGGGACGGTTTCGTCGAGGCCCTGGCGGATTCACTGCACCGCTTCCTGGGCTGACCGGCGGGGCGGAACGACGGACCGCCGCCCCGGGAGGCGTCTCCCGGGCCGGCAGCGGCGTACGCGCCGTCAGCAGATCCGCGGCAGCTGCTCGCCCATCGGCAGGTCGACCACCCGGGTGCCGCCGAAGCCGGTGCGGGCCACGACCATCCCCGGGTGCTCCTCGACGCACTCGCCGATCACCACGGCCTCCGCGCCGAGCGGGTGGGCGCGCATGGCGGCTAGCACGGCGTCCGCCGAGCCGCGCGGGACGAAGGCGACGAGCCGGCCCTCGTTGGCGATGTACATCGGGTCCAGGCCCAGCACCGCGCAGGCGTTGGCCACCGGCTCCGGGACGGGGACGGCGGCCTCGCTGAGCACGACGCCCACCCCGGCGGCGGCCGCGATCTCGTTGAGCGCCGCCGCCAGGCCGCCCCGGGTGGGGTCGCGCAGCACGTGCAGGTCGGCGGTGGCCGCAAGCATCGCCTCGACCAGGCCGCCGAGCGCCGCGCTGTCGCTGCGCACGTCGACGCCGAACTCCAGTCCCTCCCGGACGCTCATGATCGCCACTCCGTGCAGTCCGATCGGCCCGCTGACGATCACCACGTCGCCGGGCCTGGCGCGCTGCGGGCGGATGTCGACCCCGGCCGGGACGATCCCGATGCCCGCGGTGTTCAGGTAGACGCCGTCCCCGTGCCCGGCCTCGACCACCTTGGTGTCCCCGGTGGCGATCTCGACCCCGGCGGTGCGGGCGGCGGCGCCGATCGCCCTGGCGACCCGGTCCACCACGGCCATCTCCACCCCCTCCTCCAGGATGAAGCCGCAGGACAGGTAGGCGGCCCGGGCCCCGCTCATGGCGAGGTCGTTGACCGTGCCGTTGACGGCGAGGTCACCGATGCAGCCGCCGGGGAAGAACAGCGGCCGCACCACGTAGGAGTCGGTGGAGAAGGCGAGTCGGGCCCCGCCGAGCTCCAGCACGGCGGAGTCGCCGAGCCCGGCGAGCACCGGGCCGCCGAAGGCCGGCGCGAAGAGGTTCTGCACCAGTTCCGCGGACAGCGCCCCGCCGCCGCCGTGGCCCATCACCACCCGGGGGTGGTCGCGCAGCGGCAGCGGGCAGCTCCAGCCGGAGAAGTCGGGCCGCCCGGCGTCCGCTTCGGTGAGCGCTTCGGTGAGCGCTTCGGTGAGCGCTTCGGTGAGCAGTTCGGTGTCAGCCAACGCGGCTCGCCTCCTGGGTCTCCTGAAGGTCCTGGCCCCGGACGGACGTCGTGCCCGGCACGCCGAGCCGCCGGTACAGGTAGTACGCCGCGCACGCCCCCTCGCTGGACACCATCGTGGCGCCGAGCGGCGTGCGCGGTGTGCAGACGGTGCCGAAGGCCTCGCACTGGTGGGGCTTCAGCAGGCCCTGCAGCACCTCGCCGCTGCGGCACTCGGCGGGTTCGCGGGTGGTGATCCCCGAGACGTCGAAGCGGTGTTCGGCGTCGTGGTCCCGGTAGCGGGGCGAGAGCCGCCAGCCGCTGCGCGGGATCACCCCGATGCCCCGCCAGGCGCGGTCGGCCACCTCGAAGACGTCCTCCAGCATGGCGCGGGCCGCCGGGTTGCCCTCGGGGCGGACGGCCCGCGGGTAGGCGTTGTCGACGGCGTGCTCCCCGCGCTCCAGCTGCCGTACGGTGCGCCGGATGCCTTCCAGGATGTCCAGGGGTTCGAAGCCGGTGACGACGATCGGCACCCGGTGGCGCTCCGCGAGCGCCGGGTACTCGGCGGTGCCCATCACGCTGCAGACGTGCCCGGCGGCGAGGAAGCCCTGGACCCGGCAGTCCGGCGAGTCCATGACCGCCTCGATCGCGGGGGGCACCCGGACGTGGGAGACCAGCATGCTGAAGTTGCGCAGCCCCTGCTTCCTGGCCAGGTGGACGGCCATGGCGTTGGGCGGGGCGGTGGTCTCGAAGCCGATGCCGAAGAAGACCACCTCCTTGTCCGGGTTCTCCCGGGCGATCCGCAGGGCGTCGAGCGGTGAGTACACCACCCGGACATCGCCGCCCTCACCGCGGACCCGGAACAGGTCCCGGTCGGTGCCGGGCACCCTCAGCATGTCCCCGAAGGAGCAGAAGACCACCCCCGGCCGGGCGGCGATCGCCAGTGCCCGGTCGATCATCTCCAACGGGGTGACGCACACCGGGCAGCCCGGCCCGTGGATCAACTCGACTTCTTCCGGCAGGAGTTGGTCGATGGAGTGCCGGATGATGCTGTGCGTCTGGCCGCCGCAGACCTCCATCAGCGCCCACGGCCGGGTGACCGTCGCCCTGATGTCGGCGAGCAGCCCGGCCGCCAGCTCGGGGTTGCGGAACTCCTCCAGGTACTTCACCGTCCGGCCTCCTCGGTCTCGTCCGCCGCTCCGGCCGCACCCGCCGCCGCCCCGGCGGCCTCCCACGGGTCGCCGAACTCCTCCTGCAACAGCCCGAGTTCCTCGAAGAGGGCGAGGGTGCGCCGGGCCGACTCCTCGTCCAGTCGCTGCAGCGCGAAGCCCACGTGGACGATCGCGTAGTCCCCCA
Organism: Kitasatospora sp. NPDC054795; assembly: GCF_053611565.1. Taxonomy (NCBI): domain Bacteria; kingdom Bacillati; phylum Actinomycetota; class Actinomycetes; order Kitasatosporales; family Streptomycetaceae; genus Kitasatospora; species Kitasatospora sp. NPDC054795. Next base: position 26,057 of record NZ_JBSHAP010000024.1, on the reverse strand, counting down.
CCGCCAGGTCGGGCAGGTACTCCAGGCAGACGTCCTTGATCACGCCGCCGAAGTCCATCACCGCCATCCTGGTCCCGTCCCGCTCCCCGATCTCCTTCACCCTGCCGGGCACCGCCAGGCACATCCGCGCTCACTCCTCCCGGGTGGCCGCCGACCGGGCGGCCACCATCAGCTGGCCCAGCGCCAGCCCTCCGTCGTTGGGCGGCACCCGGCGGTGCCGCAGTACGGTGAAGCCGTCCTCCCCGAGCCCGCTCGCGCAGGCGGAGGAGAGCAGCGCGTTGGCGAAGACCCCGCCGCTGAGGGCCACGGTGGTGGTGCCGTGCCGTTCCCGGACGGCGGCGCAGATCCGCCGGACCAGCTCGGCCACCGCGCCGTGGAAGCGGGCGGCGACCAGCCCCGCGGGCGCACCCGCGGTGACGTCGGCCACCACCGCGGCCAGTACCGGCCCGGGGTCGGCGATCCAGCCGTCCGCCCGCGCCGACAGGCCGAACGCGTAGCCACCCGCCCGCTGCGCCGCCCCGTACACAGGACCGTCCTCGCGGCCGAACTCGCAGGCCGCCGCCTCCAGTTCGATCGCCGCCTGGGCCTCGTACCCGGCCCGCTGGCAGATCCCGGCGAGCGAGGAGACCGCGTCGAACAGCCGGCCCATGCTGGAGGTCGGCGCGCAGTTCAGCCCCCGCTCCAACTGGCGCTCCAACAGCCGCAGTTCCTCGCCCTCGCAGGCCCGGACCGGCGGCAGCTGCGGCAGCCGGGGCAGCCCGGCCGCGCGCAGGTGGGCGAGTGCCGTCCGGTAGGGGCGCTCGACGGCCGCGTCCCCGCCGGGCAGCGGCACGTACCGAAGGTGGGCGAGGCGGCGGAACCCGTCGTAGTCCGCCAGCAGCACCTCGCCGCCCCAGATCGCGCCGTCCTCGCCGTAGCCGGTGCCGTCGAAGGCCACCCCGAGCACCGGCCGGCCGCCGTCCAGGCCGTGTTCGGCCATCACCGCGGCGATGTGGGCGTGGTGGTGCTGGACCCGGTGCACCGGCCGGCCGGCGGCGGTCCGCTCGGCGTGCCGCAGCGAGCGGTAGCCGGGGTGGCGGTCGGCGGCCAGCAGTTCGGGCCGTACGCCGCTGACCGTGCCGAGCTGCTCGACCGCCCGCTCGAAGGCCCGCAGGGTGGCCAGGTCGTTCATGTCGCCGATGTGGCCGGACAGCCAGGCGTAGCCGTCCCGGGCCAGCGCGAAGGTGTTCTTGAGGTCGCCGCCGACGGCCAGGACGGGGCGGACGGGCACCGGCAGCGGGATCGGGAGCGGCGCGTACCCGCGCGAACGGCGCAGCGGCAGCTGTTCGCCGTCCACCACCCGCACCACGGAGTCCTCGCAGGGGACGTGGATCGGCCGGTCGTGGGTGAGCCAGCCGTCGACCAGCGGGGCGAGCCGCTCCAGCGCTTCCCGGTCCTCGGTGACGATCGGCTCGCCGGAGAGGTTGGCGCTGGTCATCACCAGCAGGTCCGGCCCGGGGGCGGCGAGCAGCAGGTGGTGCAGCGGCGTGTACGGGAGCATCACCCCGAGGTCGGGGCTGCCCGGGGCCACCGCCTCGGGCACCGGCAGGCCCGTGCGGCGGAGCAGGACGATCGGCCTCACGGGCCCGGTGAGCAGTTCCCGCTCGACCGGGTCGACGGGCAGCAGGCGTTCGACGGTGGCGAGGTCGCGGGCCATCACGGCGAAGGGCTTGTCGCCGCGCCGCTTGCGCCGGCGCAGCAGGGCGACGGCCGCGGTGTCGCGCGCGTCGCAGGCGAGGTGGTAGCCGCCGATGCCCTTGACGGCGAGGACCGCGCCCTCGGCGAGCAGCCGCCGGGCCTCCGTGAGGGCCTGTTCCCCGGCGAGTTCGGGGCGTCCGGGCACGGTCAGCGCGAGTGCCGGCCCGCAGGCGTGGCAGGCGACGGGCTGGGCGTGGAAGCGGCGGTCGGCGGGGTCGGTGTACTCCCGGGCGCAGTCCGGGCACATCGGGAAGCCGGCCATGGTGGTGTTGGCCCGGTCGTACGGGAGACCGGTGACGATGGTGTGCCGGGGGCCGCAGTTGGTGCAGCTGATGAAGGGGTGCCGGTGGCGGCGGTCGGCCGGGTCGGCGAGTTCGGCCAGGCAGTCGGCGCAGACGGCGGTGTCGGGCGGGATCAGGGTGGTGCGGGGGCCGTCGGGGCTGGACGGGACGATGCGGAAGCCGGTGGCGCCGGTGGTGGCGAGCGGCGCGTGTTCCACCGAGTGCACCTGGGCGAGCGGCGGCGCGTCGCCGGCCAGGCGCCGGCAGAACGCGTCCAGGGCGTCCGGGCTGCCCTCGACCTCGGCCAGGACGCCCTCGCCGGTGTTGGTGACGGTGCCGGCCAGGCCGAGTTCACCGGCCAGCGTGTGGACGAACGGGCGGAAGCCGACCCCCTGCACCAGGCCGCGGACGGCGACCCGCCGCCGCTCGCGGTCGAGCCCGGGGTGACCGGCCGTCACGCGCGCTCCCCCACGGCGGAGCGGCCGTGGTGGTGCCCGTGATCGTGTACGTGATCGTGTCCGTCCCCGTGTTCATCCCCGTCGTCGTGCGCGTGCCCGTGGTCGTGCGGCGCCGCCGACATCACCGGCCGGTGCGGCTCGGCCCCCTCCAGCACGGCCAGCGCCCGGTCCAGCAGCGCCCCGACGCCCTCGCCCGTCCGGGCGGAGGTGTTCAGCACCGTCACCCCGGGGTTGACCCGCTGGACGTTGGCCAGGAACGCCGCCTCGTCGAACTCGGCCGCCGCGGCGAGGTCCGTCTTGGTCACCAGCACCAGGTTGGCCAGCCCGAAGGCCGTCGGGTACTTGAGCGGCTTGTCCTCGCCCTCGGTCACCGAGGCCAGCACCACCCTCAGCGTCTCGCCGAGGTCGTAGGAGGCCGGGCAGACCAGGTTGCCGACGTTCTCCACGAACAGCAGCCGGCATTCGGCCGGCAGCCAGCCGTCCAGGTGCCCGGCGAGCATCCGCGCCTCCAGGTGGCAGAGCCCGTCGGTGAGCACCTGCTTCACCGGGGCGCCCGAGCGGGCCAGCCGGCGCGCGTCGTTCTCGGTGGCGAGGTCGGCGGTCAGCGCGGCGACCTCCACCCCGCGCCGCCGGGCCAGCCCCAGCTCGGCCTCCAGCAGCGCGGTCTTTCCGCTGCCGGGGCTGGACAGCAGGTTCACCGCGACCGTCCCCCGCGCCTCCAGCGCCTCCCGCAGCCGGCGGGCGCTGTCGTCGTTGCGGGCGAGGACCGCCTGACGGAGGTCGACCGTGCGGCACATCGGCATCAGCCTTTCTGTTCGGCCCGGACGTCCCGGACCTCGGCCCGGACGTCCCGGGCTTCGGCCCACTGGACGTCGAGGATCTGCAGCTCACGGCCGGACAGCAGCTCGACGCCGCCGCCGCCGGAGCAGCTCGGGCAGCCGAGGTCCGGCGGCATGCCGACCGCCCACTCGACCGCGCAGGGGGTGCAGCGGGCCCGGGCCGCGACGGATTCGGTGTCCAGCACGGCGCCCGCCACCAGCGTTCCGGTGCAGGCGAGTTCGAAGCAGAAGTCGAGGGCCTCGGGCACCACGCCGGCCAGCTCCCCGACCCGCAGGCGCACCCGCGCCACCCCGGGGGCCCCGTGTTCGCGCGCGGCCGTGTCCACCTGCTCGACGACGGCTTCGGCGATCGACATCTCGTGCATGGGTCCCTTCCCGGAACGGGCGGCAACGCGCCCCATTACAGGGCGCGGTGGCGGCGTCGGCCCGCAGCCGCGCCGCCACCGCACGCGGGGCTGCGCCGTTCGCAGCAATCCGCGCCTCACCTCGGGTCGCATCCGGTCACACCGGCTCACATCCGGGAGATGTGCAGGTACCGCTTGATGTCCGGCAGGCTCTGCCAGACCAGTGCGCCGATGCCCGCCAGCAGGGCGACGCAGAACAGTTTCCTCAGCATGGTGTTCTCTCCTTCTCCGGCTGCGCGGCCTCGTCCACGACCCGCAGGACCACTCGGACCGCCTCCTCCACGGCGGCGGCGACGGGCTCGCTCAGCCCGATGCCCTCCTCCAGCGAGGCCGGCTCGCAGCCGACCACCAGCACCCGTTCCGGCGGCTCGCCGCCGGTGCCGGCGGCGAGCGTGGCCAGCAGCGCCAGCACGGCGTCCGGCCCCATCCGGTGCCCGTCCAGGACGGGCGCCTCCAGCGGCTCTCCGGTGTCCGCCTCGATCAGGTAGACGGTGCCGGGCGCCCCGCCCCGGCAGGTGGCGTCCACCAGGACGGCGGTGCGGTAGCCGTCGAGCAGCCGGTAGGCGAGGTCCACGCCGCGCACGCCGACGTCGGCCAGCTCGACGCCGGCCGGCAGCGGGTGGGCGGACAGCCGCCGGACGGTCTCGACGCCGAAGCCGTCGTCGCCGAGGAAGATGTTGCCCACCCCGGCGACCAGCACCGTCGAGCCCGTCGTCACGATCCCTCCAGCGGTGTGACCTCGTCGGGCTGGAAGTAGCGGAACCGCCCCTGGGCCCGCCACAGGTCGGCGCCCGGGTCGTCCTCCACGGTGACGGCCAGGTGCACCGATCCGTCGAGGTCGTGCAGCACGGCCTCCACGACGCCGGTCCGCCCGTCCAGGAAGAGGTCCTGGGCGTCGGTGCGCCGCCGGCCGGGCCGCAGCAGGACCCGGCTGCCGGCGCCGACCTCGTGGCCGTCGACCAGCACCCGGTCCCGCTCGGGGTCGACCGCCGGGTCGTCGCCCGGGTCCCACCAGGGCTGTTCGCCCCCGTCGACGGCGCCGCCGCCGGTGACCTCGCGCAGCCCGCGGACGGCCCCGTGCAGCCGCTCCAGCACCTCGGGGGGCATGGACTCGGCCAGGTCGATCACCGCGCCGGCCCGCTCGTCGGTGCCGCGGGCCTCCCGCTTCTCCTCCTCGGTCAGGGCGGCCGTCCGCAGCGCCAGGATCTCGTCGATCTCGGTGGCGTCGTACAGCGTGCCGAGGCTCTCCGGGGCGATCCGCGGGTGGTCCTCCAGGATGATCGGCGAGGACAGCACCACCGAGCGGTCGCCGTCCGGCCCGGCCAGCACCGGCCAGGTGCGCTCGTTGCGGCACCGCTCGACGGCCGGGCGGGCCCACTCGGGCGGGTCGGTGACGGACAGGAAGCGTCCGTGCTCCAGCCCGAGCAGCAGGTGGGCGGAGACCAGCGAGTGCGGTAGGGCCTGGTCGCGGGTGGCCCCCTGCGGCGGCCTCCAGGGGGAGGTGTTCTCCACCTCCACGGTCAGCCGCTGCGCCCGGTACGGGCCGGGCAGTTCCTCGGCCCGCAGCCAGACCAGGCCGTCGACCTGTTCGCGCCGTCGCACCACCCGGCCGACGACGGCGCCGTCCTCGTGCACCAGAGCGGTTTCGCCGACGCCCGGCAGCCGGAACGGCCGCTGCACCCCTTCGCCGTCCACCTCCTCGACCGGGACCAGGAGTTCGATCCTTTCCTCGGCGCCCTCGTCCCACTCGACGAGATCCCGGTCGGCCAGCTCCAGGCGCTCCACCGACTCGAAGCCGGCCGCGGTGGCCCGTTCGACGGTGCGCCGCTGGACCCGCAGGAAGCGCAGTTCGACCGCCAGCAGGTCCCCGCCGCGCGCCTCCATCAGGCACTCGGTGCGCTGGTGGGAGTGCTCGCCGCCGACCGCGGTGTACTCGGGCGGCACCAGGACGCCGAACTGCCAGCGCAGCCGGTTCTTGGCCGCCGAGGCGCGGTACGGGTAGAGCACGTAGCCCTCCAGCAGCACCGCGTCGGCGACCTGCCGGGCGGCCGCGAAGCCGTGCTCGATCCGCTCCGGGAAGTCGCTCACCGGACCGTCCCCCCGATCGCGGCCGCCGCGAGCAGCTCGCGCACCGTCGCCTCCCAGGAGGGCAGGGCCCGCCGGGAGCGGTAGGCCAGCAGTTCGTCCATGACGTCCTCCGGCAGCCGCAGCCAGCCGCTGCCGGGGAAGTGCCGGTCGATCGCCTCCTGCCAGACCCGCACCGGCATCCGCACCCGGGCCTCCCGGTCCCAGGGCACCGGGCTGACCTGGAAGCCGCCGGGACCGGAGAAGGCGGTGCCGGAGAAGAGCAGCAGCAGCGGCACCTCGCCGCCGTCCAGCGCCCGGAAGTAGCGGGCCGAGGCGACCTCCTGGTCGTAGGTGCAGGGCACCGAGAGGTCGATCTCCGTGCCGCCGGTGAAGCCGGGCACCAGCAGCGGCACGGTGGCGAACTGGACCGGGTTGAGCGTGGTGGCCCAGCGCTGCCGCTCGCCGAACAGGTCGGTCAGCCGCTCGCCCTCGGCGTCGCCGTACGGCCGGCGGCCCGGTTCGATCCGCAGCTGGCACTGGAGGGCGAGGGCGTGCACCCGGGTGTCGGCCGGGGCCGTGATGCGCAGCCGGAACACCAGGGTCGGCCCGGCCGCGTACGGGTCGGACCGCACGCCGGTGCAGGCGAAGGCGAGGGCCGTCACGCCGTCACCTCCGCGGGCAGCGGGCGGGCCCGGTCGGCCAGCCGCGCGAAGAACGCGTCGAGTTCGGCCCGTGCCTCGGCGCCGCCGTCGAAGCCGTGCCAGCACCGCCGCAGCCGGCCGACCAGCTCGTAGCAGACGTCGATCGGCACCAGGAAGCACGTCACGCGTTCCTCGGTGCGGCGCAGCAGCAGCGCCTCCACGTCCGGTTCCAGGGCGTCGGCCAGCCGGCTGGCGCCGAGGGCGCGCTGCCAGGTCGCCTCGTCCAGCTCGCTCTCGGTGGCGCCGGCCGGGCCGGGGTAGAAGGCGAGCAGCTGGTTCATCACCGTGTTGCGGAACAGGAACGCGGTGCCGACCGGGATGCCCAGCACCGACCAGGCCTGCTGGTCCAACTCGCGGGCCGGGTCGGCGAGGTAGCGGTCCGGCACGGTGCGGTAGCGGCCGCCCGCCGCGCCCGGCTGCTGGAACAGCAGGCTGCAGGCGGTGCAGGCGCAGGCCAGCGCGCGCTCCTCGACGTCCACCAGGTGGCGGTGGCCGGCGGGCAGGTCCCGGCCGCAGAACGCGCACTGCTCGGGGCGCGGCGGGGCCGGTTCGCGCAGCCGGTGCAGCAGGGCGGTCCCGTCGCGGGAGATCCGGCGGGTGTTCACCGGGCCTCCGCGGGCTGCGGCGGGCGGGTGCCGATCTGGAGCAGTTGCGGGGCGCGTTCCAGTTCCACGGCGGTCACCTCGGGCGCGTGGCAGGCGAGCACGGCCTCCACCTCCTGTTCGCCGCAGCCGCAGCCGGTGGCCGTGCGGCGCAGCCGCAGGACGCCGGTGGCCGGGTCGAAGCCGGCCACCTCGACCCGCTCGGACAGCGCGGCCAGCGCCCGGTCGATCCGGGCGGGGAGGTCCTCGGGGTGCAGGTCGTGCAGGAGCAGCAGTCCGGCGACGGCCGGGTCGTCCAGCATCCGCTCCAGTGCGGGCGGGGGGAGCGCCGGGACCATCCTGGCCAGGCCCTGGCCGTAGAACTCCATGAGTTCCCGGACCAGTTGCTCGCCCGCCTGCTCGGCGCCGCTGCCGGCCAGGGCGTCCAGGGCCTCGTGGATCCGCTGCCCGGTCCGCTCGGCCGTCATGCGGTGAGCCCGCTCAGGCCGGTGGGCACGTGCATGGTCTGCACGGTGCGCCCGCCGCCGACGTACATGTGCACGCCGCAGGGCAGACAGGGGTCGAAGCTGCGTACCGCGCGCATGATGTCGATGCCCTTGAAGGTCTCCGGGGGGTTCTCCTCGAAGATCGGGGTGTTCTGCACCGCGTCCTCGTACGGGCCGGGCGTGCCGTAGCTGTCCCGGACGCTGGCGTTCCACGGGGTGGGCGGGTACGGGTGGTAGTTGGCGATCTTGCCGTCGCGGATCACCATGTGGTGCGAGAGCACGCCGCGCACGGCCTCGGTGAAGCCGCAGCCGATCGACTCGTCCGGCACCTCGAAGCGCTCCCAGGTCTGGCTGCGTCCGGCGCGGACCTCGTCGAGCGCCTTCTCGGCGAAGTGCAGGGCGGCGGCGGCCGCGTACGCCTGGAAGTAGGTGCGGGCGCGGTTGCGCTCGATGGCGTTGCTCCACTGCGGGATCTTCCACTCGAAGGTGACCTCGGGCTTGGTCATCGAGCGGGGCAGGTTGATCTGCACGCTGTGTCCGGTGGCCTTGATGTAGCCGATGTCGACCAGCCCGGACAGGGCGGTGGACCACAGGCGGGCGATCGGGCCGCCGCCGGTGTCGAGGGCGAGGTGGTCCTTGCCGTCGAACCAGCGCGGGGACATCACCCAGCTGTACTTGTCGTCGAAGTTCCGCTTCTGCGGGGCGGGGATGGTGTGCTGGTTCCACGGGTGGCGGGGGTCGACGGGGTTGCCCAGCGGGTCGTGGGTGACGAACAGGTCCTTGCCCTGCCAGTCCTCGTAGTAGGAGCTGCCGAGCAGGATGCGGATGCCCAGGTTGATCTGCGTCAGGTCGTTGGTGACGAGCTTGCCGTCCACCACGACGCCGGGGGTGACGAACATCCGCCGGCCCCAGTCCGTCATGTTGCGGTAGGTGAAGTCGCAGTGGTCCGGGTCGTTGAGGCTGCCCCAGCAGCCGAGCAGGACCCGGCGCCGGCCGACCTCCTCGTAGCCGGGCAGGGCCTGGTAGAAGAAGTCGAAGAGGTCGTCGTGCAGCGGCACGACCTTCTTCATGAACTCGACGTAGCGCATCAGCCGGGTCAGGTAGTCGGTGAACAGCTGCACCGTGGCAACGGTGCCGACGCCGCCCGGGTAGAGCGTGGAGGGGTGCACGTGGCGGCCCTCCATCAGGCAGAACATCTCCCGGGTGTAGCGGCTGACCTGGAGCGCCTCGCGGTAGAACTCGCCCTCGATGGGGTTGAGCGAGCGCATGATGTCGGCGATCGTCCGGTAGCCGTGGTCGCCGGCGTGCGGGGCCTCGGTGCGCTCGGCCTGCTCCAGGACGCCGGGGTTGGTCTCGCGGACCATCTTCTCGCAGTAGTCGACCCCGACCAGGTTCTCCTGGAAGATGTTGTGGTCGAACATGTACTCGGCGGCCTCACCGAGGTTGATGATCCACTCGCCCAGGTGCGGGGGCTTCACCCCGTACGCCATGTTCTGCGTGTAGACGGAACAGGTGGCGTGGTTGTCGCCGCAGATCCCGCAGATCCGGCTGGTGATGAAGTGCGCGTCGCGCGGGTCCTTGCCGCGCATGAAGACGCTGTAGCCGCGGAAGACCGAGGAGGTGCTGTAGCACTCCGCGACCCGCTTCTGCTTGAAGTCGATCTTCGTGTGGATGCCCAGGCTGCCCACGATGCGGGTGATCGGGTCCCAGGACATCTCGGTCAGGCCACTGCCGTCGCCGGCCGCCCTGGTGGTCGGTGTTGCCATCGTTGCTGTCGTGTCCTTGTCTCTGGGAGCGGGCCCCGGCGAGCGGGCGGGGGGTCGTCGAGCGGGCGTGGGCCGCCGGCGGCCGCACACCGGTCGGTGTGCGGCCCTGCGGCGGTCACCAGGGCGGGCGGTAGCCCGTGGTCAGGTGGCGGCCGGAGTGACGCCACTTCGGTTCCTTGTCCAGGGTGTTCAGCGTGACCGCGCGCAGCCGGCGGATCAGCGCGCCGTACGCGCTGCTGGCGTTGGAGGAGACCCGTGAGCCGGGGGGCGGGTCCATGAAGGGCATGAACTTGTCCGGGAAGCCCGGCATGGTGCAGGCGATGCAGATGCCGCCCACGTTCGGGCAGCCGCCGATGCCGTTGGTCCAGCCGCGCTTGGCGACGTTGCACTTCACGACCGGGCCCCAGCAGCCGAGCCGCACCAGGCACTCGGGCGTGCCGTAGTCGGTGGCGAACTGCCCCTGCTCGTAGTAGCCGCCGCGGTCGCAGCCCTCGTGCACGGTGGCGCCGAACAGCCAGGCGGGCCGCAGCTTGTCGTCCAGCGGGATCATCGGCGCGGAGCCGGCCAGCTGGTACAGCAGGTAGGTGAGCGTCTCCGCGAAGTTGTCGGGCTGGATCGGGCAGCCCGGCACGCAGACGATGGGCAGTCCGGCCTTGGACTTCCAGTCCCAGCCGAGGTAGTCCGGCACGCCCATGGCACCGGTCGGGTTGCCGGCCATCGCGTGGATGCCGCCGTACGTGGCGCAGGTGCCGATCGCCACCACGGCGGTCGCCTTCGGGGCGAGCCGGTCCAGCCACTCGCTGGTGGTGATGGGCTGACCGGTGGCGGGGTCGTCGCCGAAGCCGCACCAGTAGCCCTCCTTCTTGATCTTCTCGTTGGGGATGGACCCCTCGACGACCAGCACGAACGGCTCGATCTCGCCGCGGTCGGCCTTGAAGAACCACTCGACGAAGTTGTCCGCGCCCTGGACCGGGCCGCACTCGAAGTCGATCAGCGGCCAGTGCACCGCGACCTTGGGCAGGCCGGGCAGTGCGCCGGTGACGATCTCCTCGATGCTGGGCTGCATCGCGGCGGTCAGCGAGACGGAGTCGCCGTCGCAGCTGAGGCCCGCGTTGATCCAGAGAATGTGCACCACGTCGGTGTCGGTGGTTGCAGCTGTTGCAGTCGTTGCAGCTGTTGCAGCACCCATGAGGATGCCTCCTCGGGGATGGGAGCCTGAGGGAATGGCTCGAAGCCAGTCATAGCAACGGTCCGGGCCGGGCGCCGGTCCGCGCGGCGCGCGCCGGGGCCCGGGGAGGCAAGCCGGGCGGGGCCGTTCGGGTCACGGTCGCGTGGCGGGCCCCGTCGGCACAGGGCGCTTGTGGACGAACGCGGAACGCAGCGCGTGATACGGCGATTCGGGTGTGAAGAACTGCCGGTGCATGACCGCGAGCTCCTCCTCCCGGTAGGCGTCGAGCGGTTTCGTCCGCTCGTCGGCCTCGCGCGCGGCCTTCTTCGCCGCGATCCGCTGGTGGGCGGTGGGCGAGGCGGCGAGCAGCCCGGCCAGGCGGGCCGTGGACGGCCCGAACTCCTCCGGCCCGCAGGCGAGCACCCGGTCGACCAGGCCGATCCGCTCGGCGGTGGCCGCGGAGACGGGCAGCGCCTGGCGGGTCAGCCGTTCGGCCGCCGCCGCGCCGAGGCGGCGCGGGAGGCTGTACGTCCAGTACTCCGACCCGTACAGCCCCATCAGCCGGTAGTGCGGGTTGAGGACGGAGCCGCCGCGGCACCACACCTCGTCCGCCGCCAGCGCCAGCATCACCCCGCCGGCCGCCGCGTTGCCCCCGACGGCGGCGACCACCAGCCGGTCGGTGGTGGTGAGCACCGCGTCGACCAGTTCGTCCATCGCGGTGATGTTGTCCCAGGACTCGACGGCCGGGTCCGCCGCGGCCTCGATCACGTTGAGGTGGATGCCGTTGGAGAAGAAGTCCCGGCCGCCGCCGAGCACCAGCACCGAGGTCGGGCGGGCGACGGCGAAGCGGTAGGCCGCCAGCAGGCGGCGGCAGTGGCCGGTGGACATCGCGCCGCCCGGGAAGGAGAAGCGCAGGAAGCCCACCGGGCCGTCCTCCTGGTAGCGGACGTCCGACCAGACGGGGCCGTCCTGCTCGCCCGGCATCAGGGGCGCCGCCAGCTCCGGCAGGGCGGGGAGCAGGCCGCCGAGCGCCGTCACGGCGGGGAGCTTGACTCCCGCGGGGCCGCCGGGGGTGCGGCGGCGCAGTTCGGGGATCCACACGGCACCGTCCGTGGTTGCCCGGCACAGGGCCCCGGCCCGGGTGGCGAGCAGGTCGCCCGGGCAGCCGCGCAGCACCGGTTCGCGGTGCCCGCCGTGCAGGTACCAGGTGCCGCCGCACAGTTCGTCGAGCACCCCGGGCCGGGAGTCCGCGGCGCGGAGCCTGCGCAGCACCGCCTCGGTGCTGTCGGCCGCCCAGTCGATCCGGCGCTCCTCCTGGCGCAGGACGGGCCGGGTGCGCACGGCGCCGCTCCAGCCGGGGCCGGACTGCGGCTGCGGCGCGTACGTGCCCGAGGCGACGCGGTCCACGGCGAGCAGCGCGGCCGCCACCGCCGCGTCGGCGACCTCGTTGCGGTAGAGGTCGCTCTTGCCGTACGCCGGCAGCCGGCAGGGCGCCGAGGCCCAGACCGGCCCGGCGTCCATCTCCGCCTCGGCCTGGAGCACGGTGACGGCCCATTCGGTGCGGCCGTCCTGGATCGCCCGGTCGAGGGAGGAGGGGCCGCGGTCGCCCGGCGGGCCGGGGTGGACGATCAGGCAGGTGAGCTGCGACCAGAGCTCCCGCGGGATCGCGGTGCGCAGTATCGGGGCGAGCACCAGGTCGGGCTTGAGCCGGCGCACCGTGTCGAGCAACTCCTCTTCGTCACCGGCCAGTTGGAGGTCCACGGCGTGGAGCCGGTCGCGCAGTTCGGCGTGCAGCCGCTGGCTGAGGCTGTTGAACGCGCTGGCGAGGAGAAGAATCCGCATGTCCGCCTCCGACGGGGGGTGCTCCGGGAACCCGGTGATCATCGCTTCCGCCCTCGCGGCCCCCCGCCGCGTCCGGCATGTCGCGCCGCGCGTTCACCCGAGCGGCCGGAGCCGGGCGACGGCGCCGAGCGGGTAGCATGTAAGCTATGAATCCAAAGATTGACCCTTACGAGCTTCGCCCCGGCGTGCCCGGCGTCGAGGTCTTCCGCCGTCTGCGCACCGACGCCGGCCTCTCCGACAAGGCCCCGGAAGCGGTCGCGCTCGCCCTCCCCAACACCTGGTACGGCGTGGTCCTCCACCACGAGGGCGAGCCCGTCGGCATGGGGCGGGTCATCGGCGACGGCGGCACCGCGTTCCAGATCACCGACATCTGCGTCCACCCCGCGCACCAGGGCCACGGCCTCGGCAAGCGGATCATGGCGGCTCTCACCGAGGAACTGGAGCGCCGGGCCCCCGCCACCGCGTACGTCTCGCTGATCGCGGACGGGCCCGCGCGCTTCCTCTACGAGAAGTTCGGCTTCGCGGACACCGCCACCCACGACTCGATCGGCATGTACCGGCTGATGGGCGGCCGCTGACGGCCCCTCGGTCCGCGCTGTCGGGGGTCCGGCGTGTACCCCGCGGCCGGAGGCGGTGGGGCCGGTTCGACGGCCCGAGCCCGGCGGCCGACGGGGCGTGTCCCAGGTCGGCCGCCGGGCGGGGGTTCACAGCGGCAGGACCTGCCAGCCCCCGAAGGCGGTGGCCGTCGTGCCCGCGCGGAAGCGGACGCGGCCGTCCGTACCGATGGCGAACACGTGGAGCACCCCGCCGCCGTCGACGATCGCGGTCGGGAAGTCGAGGACGGTGCCGCCGAGGTCCCGCCAGCTGTCGTAGCCGGAGTTCGGGGCGGTCTGCGCGGTGGTGCTCACGCCACCGCCGCCGTTGCGCTCGAACAGGACGACCCGTCCGCCGAGGGTGGCCGCGGCCGGCTCGCCCACTCCCCCGTGTCCGCCGAGGGGGGCCGGCGTCGGGCTCCACGAACCGCCGCCGGGCTGGGTCTGGTAGCTGACCAGCATCGCGCCGGTGCCGGCCTCCCGGTAGGCGAGCTCGATGCGGCCGTCCTGGTCGAGCGCGGCCCTGGGCGGGCTCGCCGGCCGGGCGTTCGGGATCGGGGACGGGCCGTTGATGACGCCGTTCGGGGCGCTCTGCCACCAGCCGAGGATGCCGGTGCGGGTGGCGGCGAACACCTCGATCCTCCCGGCGCCGTTGCGGATCGCGGCGACCGGGTCCTGGAGGTCGGTGCCGCCCAGGTCCGTCCAGTCGCGCGTCCACACGCCGCCCGGGGTGGTCTGCCAGATGGTGCTGAGGCCGCCGCCGCCGTTCTTGACGAAGATCTCCAGCCGCCCGTCCTGGGAGTTGGCGACCACGGGCACGCCGACCTGGGCCTCGTTGCCGAGCCCGGTGTTGGGGTTGCCGTGGTCGGCCCAGGAGTTCCACCACCAGCCGTTGGGCGTGCCCTGCGGCAGCGAGATGATGTGGTGGTCGGTCAGCCGGCGGGCGAAGACCTCCAGCCGGCCGTCGGCGTTGGTGCCGACGGCAATGCCCGGCGCCAGCCGCCCGCCCGGGTCGGCCATCCGGACCGGACCGCCCCAGCTGCCGTCCCCCTGGCGCCAGTAGGTGTAGAGGGCGCCGGCCCGGACGAGGAAGACCTGCGGCCGGCCGTCCTGGTTCAGCCCGGCCCAGGAGGTGCCGCGGGACCAGCGGTAGTACATCCGGGAGAACCAGGCGGTCTCGTAGCTCCCCGAATGGTCGTGGCTGGCGTACTCGGAGACGAACACGCCCTTGGCGCCCGTCGTCGCCGGGTCGAGGTTCACCGGGGAGTCGGTGATGTTGTAGTCCCGGTAGTTCACCTGGACCATCGGGCCGCCGTACAGCAGCGCCGCCTGGCCGGCGAACTTCGCGGCGGCGACGTGGTCCGAGTGGTCGCCCGCGTAGCGGCTGTCCGGGAGTTCGTCCTGGGCCCGGAGGACGGTGGGCTGGTACGTCACCATGATCTGCCGCAGCACCTCGACGACGTCCGCCGCCGTGTACGTCGACGGTCCGGACAGCAGGCTGCCGGTCGGGACGACGGTGGTGTCCGTACCGCCGGCCAGGACGCCGCCGAGCCCGGCGTCGTGCAGGTTGAGGAAGATCAGGTGCACCGGACGGTCCTTGAGGACGTACCGTTCGACCTGCTTGCCCGCGACCGTCCACGCCTCGGCCGTCCAGTGCCCGACCTCGTCGGTCGTCGGGTCGGCGTCGCCGACGCCGGTCATCCGGGAGTAGGCGTTGACGGCGCCCATCTGCCGGTTCCAGGTGCGCAGCGGATCGCCGGCCGGGTCCCCGCAGCCGGAACACGGGTCGCCGGTGATGTTCCCCGCGGTGACGAACACCGTGACGGACGGCGTGCCGTTGGCGAGCGCGTTGGACAGGTCCGGGTTCATGAACAGGATGTCGTCGTCCTCGTGCGCGACGACCTGCAGGGACAGCGGCCCGTTGTCGGCGGCCGCGGCCGCCGTTGTGCCCCCGGCCGTCCCCGTGCCCTCGGCCGCGACCGCGCGGGTCGCGCTCCCCCTGGCCAGGACGGGTGCGGCGAGGGCGGCGAGTGCGACGGAGGTGAGAAGTTGCCGTCGTCCGATTGCCATGCGATTCCCCCCACGTCGAGATCGGCGTGTGATCACGCCCCGAGGAGGCTAACCCATGACCGGGCAGGCGGTGCCATCAGCCGCATTCCGCACATTTGCCCCATGGGCAAGGTGATTGACGGACCGTCAGGCCGACTCGGAGGACGGGCCGCCGAGCAGGTCGGCGACCAGGCGGCGGGCGTGGTCGGGGCCGAGGCCGGCGGGGCGGAAGAGGATCCGGTACATCAGGGGGGCGACGAGGCGGTCCATGGCGGTCTCGACCCCGGGGGCCTCCTCGCCGCGCGCGCGGGCGCGGGCGAGGACCAGGGCGAGCTGGTCGGCGGCGTAGGCCGAGCACTGGCCGGCGTTGCCGCCGTCCGGGTCGCCGAGGAGGGCGTCGCGGACGTAGGCGCGGCCGGAGGCGGAGGCCATCTCGTCGAGGAACTGCTCGGCCCAGGCGGTGAGGTCGGCGCGCAGGCCGCCGCGGTCCGCCGGCTCGGCGTCGGGGCGCAGCCGCTCCACCGCGACGTCGGACAGCAGCTCGGCCAGGTCGCCCCAGCGGCGGTACACCGTGGACGGGGTGACACCGGCCCGCTGGGCGACCACCGGCACGGTGAGCGCCTCGCGGCCCACCTCCGCGAGCAACTCGCGCACCGCGGTGTGCACCGCCTCCTGGACCCGGGCGCTGCGCCCGCCCGGGCGGACCATCTGCCGAGGACTCATACCTCCATCCTAAAGCGCGGCCTTTGCGTTAAGGCGGGGGCGGGCGCGACCCCGGGACTCCGGACCGCTTCAGGGCCCGGCCCGTCTCAAACCACCGGCGCGAGCGCCCGCGCGGGCTGCGTCCGCTCGAAGGCGTGGCCGACCCGCAGCAGCATCCGTTCGCCGAGCGGCCGCCCGAGCAGCTGCAGGCCGATCGGCAGGCCGGCCGCGTCGCGGCCGGCCGGGACGGACAGCGCGGGCACGCCGGTGACGTTGGCCGGGGCGGAGAGCCGGACGTAGGCGTCCGAGACGCTCTCGGTGGTGCCGTCCGGCCAGCCGACCGTCTCCTGGCCGACCCGCACCGCCGTCGTCGGCACGGTCGGGGCGGCGATCACGTCGACCTCCGCCAGGACCCGCGCCCACGCGTCCCGGATCAGCGTCCGGGCGCGCTGGGCGCGCAGGTAGTCGCCCGCGCCGATCAGTTCGCCGGCCTCCAGCAGGACCCTCACATCGGCCTGGTACAGCTCGGGGACGGTGCGCAGCGTGCGCGCGTGGTAGGCGGCGGCCTCGGGCGCCGCCAGGCCCCACAGGGTGGGCACCAGGTAGCGGGCCATCGGGATCTCCACCTCGACGGGCCGGGCGCCGAGCGCCTCCAGCTGCTCGACGGCACGGTGGACGGCGGCGGCGACCTCCTCGTCGACGTGGTCGACGTAGTAGGCGTTCGGCACGCCGACCCGCACGCCGGTCAGGTCCGGCTCCCGCTCGGGCCGGTAGTCGACGGCGGGGGCGGCCAGCGAGGCGGGGTCGCGCGGGTCGTGCCCGGCGAGGGCGGCCAGGACCAGGGCCGCGTCCTCGACCGTGCGGGTGATCGGGCCCACGTGGTCGAGCGACCAGGACAGCGAGGTGACGCCGTGGCGGGGCACCAGCCCGTAGGTGGGCTTGAGGCCGACCACCCCGTTCAGCGCGGCGGGCACCCGGATCGAGCCGCCGGTGTCGGTGCCGAGGGCGAAGGTCGCCGCCCCGGCGGCCACCGCGGCGGCGGACCCGCCGCTGGAGCCTCCGGCGACCCGGTCGCGGTCCCAGGCGTTGCATGTCTGCGGGGTGGTCAGGCCGTAGGCGAACTCGTGGGTGTGGGTCTTGCCGGCCAGGACCGCGCCGGCGGCCCGCAGCCGGGCGGCGACCGCGCTGTCGGCGGTCGCGCGGTGGCCGTCCCGGACCCGGGAACCGGCGCCGGTGGGCGTGCCGGCGACGTCGATCAGGTCCTTGAGTCCGACCGGGATGCCGTGCAGCGGCCCCCGGTACCGGCCCTGGGCGATCTCCCGCTCGGCCCGGCGCGCCGCGTCGCGGGCCTGCTCGGCGGCGACGGTGACGTAGGCGCCGAGGTTCGGCTCCACCCGGTCGATGCGGCCGAGGACGGAGTCGACCAGTTCCACGGGGGACAGCCGCCGCTCCCGGATCCGCGTCGCGGCGGCGGCGAGGCCCAGTTCATACGGCTGCATCGGGCCGCTCCTCCGCATCGAGGCGCTCCGCTTCCGCGCGGTAGGCGGCTCCGGGCGGGGTGTCCCCGAAGTCCAGTTCCCGCAGGACGGCGACGACGGACTGGATGTGTTCGGCGGTGGCCGCCACCGCGGCGTGGCGCTCGGGCGGCAGGTCGAGTCCGGCCCGGGCGGCCCGGTGGGCGGCCTCGGACGGGGTGAGTTCGGCGGAGGACATGGGCGCGCTCCTGATCGTGGGCGGCAGGGCGGGTTCGCGCAGGCGAGGCGCCCCGCACCAAAAGCTAAGGGTTTGCGTTAACGAGACTGTAGGTTCTAGGGTCCCACTAACGCAAACAAATGGCTTTTACAGCGGAGGAGTCGGCCCCATGACCAGTACCCCTACCCCCTCCTGGACGGTCGGCGACGTCACCGTCCACCGCATCGACGAAATCCCGCTGCCGCCCGCGACCGGACAGTGGCTGCTGCCCGACGCCACCCCCGGGACGGTGGCCGGCCAGGCCTGGCTGCACCCCGACTTCGCCGACGCCGACGGCGCGCTGCGCCTGGACAGCCACAGCTTCGCCTTCGACCTGGACGGGCTGCGGGTACTCGTCGACACCGGCATCGGCAACGGCAAGCAGCGCGCCAACCCGGCCTGGCACGACCTGCGCACCGACTACCCGCGGCGCCTCTCCGCCGCCGGATTCCCGCCGGACTCCGTCGACCTGGTGATCCTCACCCACCTGCACGCCGACCACGTCGGCTGGAACACCCGGAAGGTGGACGGCGCCTGGGTGCCCACCTTCCCCCGCGCGCGCTACCTCACCACCCGCGCCGAACGGGAGTTCTGGGCCGGCTACGCCATGGACGAGGCACGCGCCCTGATGTTCCGGGACTCGGTGCTCCCGATCGAGCGGGCCGGCCGGCTGGACCTCGTCGACGTCCCCGCCGAGGGCCTGGCGATCGCCCCGGGCCTGCGCCTGCTCCCCACCCCCGGCCACACCCCGGGGCACGTCGCCGTCGAACTGACCAGCCGGGGCCGCACGGCGGTGATCACCGGGGACTGCCTCCACCACCCGGTCCAGCTCGCCCACCCCGCCATCGGCGCCTGCGTCGACATCGACCCGCAGCGCTCCGAGGCCACCCGCCGCGCACTGCTCGGCTCCCTCGCCGGCACCGACACCCTGCTGCTCGGCACCCACTTCGCCCCGCCCACCGCCGGCCACGTCGTCGCCCACGGGGACGCCTACCGGCTGCGGCCCGTCCCCCCGGCCTGAGCCGGCGGAGCGCGACGGCCGGGGTGCGGGCGCCGGGCGGGAGGTTGCGCCGAAGGTAAGGGGCCCCGTCCCGGCGCGAGCGGTGCCCCGGCCCCCCGGCCCCGCGGCCGCGGCGGTCGCACGTTCGGCCCAGTCCCGGCACCGCTCCCGGCCGTCCGCTCGGGCCCGGCACCGGCTCACGGCGGGCGGCTCGCACCGTGCCGGTCGCGGCGGACGGCTCACCCGGGGCGGCTTCGGCGCGCGGCTTCCGCGTGCGGCTTCCACGTGCGGCTTTCCGGGTGAAGGGGCAGGGTGGTGCCGTACGGACCTGCCCGGACCAGTCGGCGCACCCGCGTGCCCTGGCCACCGGCCGAAGGAGGCGCCATGCGCAGCCGGAAGATCCCCCGTCGGAGCCTGGCGCTGGCCGCGGCCCTCGCCGCCGTGCCGACCGCCCTGCTCACCGCCCCGTCCCAGGCGGCGACCGTCACCCCGACCGCGGCCGGCGCCCCGCCGACCGGCTTCGTCGAGCTGCCCAGCTCCTCGCTGCCGCCCGACCACGCGCAGCGGGTGTTCACCGTCTCCTACCGCAACGACTCCTCGGCCGACCGCACGGTGGCCCCGCAGGTCCTCATCGAGTCCCCCGTGAACGGGCCCTTCCTCGATCCGGCGAGCGTCCGGCTCGAAGTGCTCTCCTCCGACGGCCACTGGCGCACCCTGCCGCTCGCCAGCCAGACCGGCACCCTGTACACCCGGCTCGCCTCGGCCAAGCTCGTCCTGCACGGCCACCACACCCTGACCGAGCGCTACCGGGTCACCGTCGTCGGCACGGCCCCGGCGCAGGGGACGGTCGAGCCGCGGGTGGCGCTCTACGGCTGACTACGGCTGACGCACGGACACCGGGCCGCCGGGCACTGGGCACCGGCGGCCCGGGGCCACGGCCGCCGGGTCACCGGGTCACCGGGTCACCGGGTCACCGGGTCAGGGCAGCTGCACCGGGGTGAAGGTACCGGCCGGCGTACCGGCCAGGGCGCCGTCCATCGCGTCGCGCCAGATCGGGCCGGCCAGGGTGCCGCCGAAGGCCTGGCCGACCACCGTACCGCCGATCCGCTGACCGTCCAGCGGCTCGGGGTTGTCGGTGTCGCTGACCACCGTCGCGCCCGCCATCTCCGGGGTGTAGCCGACGAACCAGACCTGGCGACTGTCGTTGGTGGTGCCGGTCTTGCCCGCGCTGTCCCGGCCGGTGAGGCCGGCCGTCCGACCGGTGCCGTCCTCGACCACGCCCTTGAGCATCGCGCTGACCGTGTCCGCGGTGCCGGCCGACATCGCCGCCGAGCAGTTCGCCTGCGGCACCGCGAGCTGCTTGCCGTCGGGGCCGGTCACCGAGGTGATCGCGGTGGGCGCGCAGTACGTGCCGTGGGCGGCGAAGGCCGCGTAGACGGCCGCCATCCCCAGCGGGGTCAGGTCGTTGCTGCCGAGCGTCATCGACGGGACCACCTGGAGCTTCTCGCCGCCCGCCTGCTGGGTGATGCCCAGCTTGTCGGTCATCTGCGCGACCGAGCACAGGCCGGTGTCGGCCTCCAGCTTCGCGAAGTAGGTGTTGACGGACTGCGCCATGGCCGACGTCATGTCGAACCGGCCGGTGAGGCTCTGGCTGTCGTTGTGCACCTGCCCGGCGGAGGGGAACCGGCCGCCGGAGCAGTCCGTCATGGCCGGCCACGGCATGCTGTAGTCGGTGGTGTAGCTCCGGTCCGCCGGGATGCCGCCCTCCAGGGCCGCCGCCGCGACGATCGGCTTGAAGGTCGAACCGGTCGGGAACCCCAGCCCGCCGCCCATGGCCTTGGGGACGTTGTAGTTGATCTGGGTCTGGTGCTGCTTGTCGTCCACGCCGTACGGCCGGCTCTGGCCCATCGCCAGGATCTCCCCGGTGCCCGGCCGGACGATGCTCATCGCGGTCGCCGCCCGGTCGCCCGCGTCGACGTGGCCGGTGACCGAGGCCTGCAGCGCCGCCTGCGCCCCGGGGTCGAGCGTGGTGCGGATCTGCAGGCCGCCGCGCTTCCACACCGCCTGCCGCTCGGCCGCCGACTTCCCGAAGACCGGGTCCGTGAGGACCACGTCGCGCACGTAGTCGCAGAAGAAGCCCTCGCCCTGCTTGGCCAGGATGCACCCCTGCTGCGGCGCCTGGGCGTTCAGCCCGAGCGGGGAGTCGATCGCCTGCCGGGCCTCCTCCTGGGTGATGTGCCCGTACGCGGCCATCTTGCGCAGCACGGTGTCCCGCCGCTCCTTCGCCGCCGTCGGGTTGACCACCGGGTCGTAGCCCGTCGGCGACTGCACCAGGCCGGCCAGCAGCGCGGCCTGCGGCAGGGTGAGGTCCGCGGCGTGCACACCGAAGTAGCGCCGGGCGGCCGCCTCGACGCCGTACGCCTTCTCGCCGAAGAAGGTGATGTTCAGGTAGTTGGTGAGGATCTGGTCCTTGCTCAGGGTCTCCTCGACCTTGATCGCGTACTTCAGCTCCTGGATCTTGCGGCCCACGGTCTGTCGCTGTGCCTCGGCGACCTTCTGCGGGTCGTCGCCCGCCTCCTCCACGAACACGTTCTTCACGTACTGCTGGGTCAGCGTGGACGCCCCCTGGGCGGTGGTGCCCGAGGAGGCGTTCTTGTCCAGGGCGCGCAGCACGCCCTTGAGGTCGATCGCGCCGTGCTGGTAGAAGCGGTTGTCCTCGATGTCCACCAGCGCGGTCTTCACCAGCGGGGAGATCCGCTCCGCCGGGACGACCGTACGGTCCCGGTCGTACACGGTGGCGATGGTTCCGCCCCGGGCGTCGAGGACGGTCGAGGCCTGGGACAGCGGCGGGGTCCTGAAGTCGTCGGGCAGGCTCTCGAAGTCGTCCGCCGCCGACTGCGCGCCGAGCCCGACCGCCGCCACCGCGGGCAGCACCATCCCCGCCGCCACCACCCCGGCGATCACGCTCACCGCCGCCAGCCGCGTCCCGTGCCCCAGCTTCCCCATGCCCGCCACCACCCGCCGTTGTGCCATGACGGGTGACCGTACGCGGCGCAGATGAGGAACTCCTTGGAGGCGGGCTCCCCCGCCGCACCGGCCGACTGCCGGGTGCGTCGGCCGCACCCGGCAGCCCGGACCGGGCGGGCGGGGGTCAGCAGGGCTTGACGTACCAGACCGGGGCCCAGTTGGCGTTGGGGTCGCCGTAGGGGGCCCCGGGCGTGGTGTAGATCAGGTTCAGGTTCTTGTCGTACATCTTCGCCTTGAGTCCGGCGGACTGGTTGTTGTACCAGGACCCGCCGCTGTTCATGCCGTCGGGGATCTCCCGGATGACGCCACAAGCGCCGTAGTGGAACATGAGTGTCCGGTAGTTGCTGTACAGGTAGCCGCAGATATCGCCCTTGGGGCAGTCGGCCGGTGCGGCCGAGACGGCCGGCTGGGCGTTCGCCGCCGGGGCGAGGAGCGTGGTCACGGCGGCGAAGCCGGCCGCGAGGGCGATGCCGGCCTTGTGGACGAGTCGCATGAGGACCTCCCGAGGAACTGTGACGTCGTGGTGCGGGCGGGTTCGGCGCCCGGTCCTCAGTCTCCGCGGCCGCCGGACCGCCGCTCCAGGAGATTCGGGCTGCTCCGAATCACCGCGGCACCGCTCGGATCCGGATGGAACCGGCCGGAACCGGACGGATCGGGCTGGTCGCCGAGCAGGTCGAGGCCCCGGGCGGTCGGGCTGTGCAGGGCGGCGTTGCGGTACCGGGAGGTGCCGATCAGCCCGGCCTCGCGCAGCACGGTGGCGTGTTCGCTGGCACTGGACGGGGTGATTCCGGCGAGGGCCGCGAGCTCCTTCGTCGAGCAGCCGGGGTGTTCGGCGATCGTCGCCAGGACGGCGGCACGGGTGTGCCCGAGCAGGGCGGAGAGCGCCGCCGTCGATCCGCTCGGAGCCCGGTCGGCTTCGAACAGGGCCGACCGGTCCGCCGGCCCGCTGTCGTCGATCGGGTAGGTGACCACGGGCAGCGGCTGGCCGTGGGTGTCGTCGCTGACCATGGCCCGGGTGGCGAACACCGAGGGGTTCAGCAGGATGCCCTGTCCCCGGAGCCACAGGTCGTACTCGACCGCGCTGCGGACTTCGAGCACCGGCGGATTCCACCGCAGCCACCGGGGGTTGGCGCCGGTCAGCAGGAGCTCGACGCCTCCGCCGAGGAACTGGCGCACCCGCACGGCCCGGTCCGCCGCGTGGCGGTCGACGACCTGCGGCCAGTGGCGGCCGACCAGGTGCTCGTAGAGCAGGCCGAGGCTGTCGACGAGTTCCTCCCGCAGCGCCCCGTCGTCCGCCAGGTGACGGGTCCACCGCGGCACGGGCTGGTGCTCGGCGATCGCGGCCAACTCCGCCTCGACGAGCCGGCGCGGCGTGGCCCGTACCCGGTCCAGCAGCTGTTCGGGGCCTCCTGCCACCGCGGGCATCAGGAAGGTCGGCCCCCAGCCGTCCGCGGGGACCAGGGACAGCGCCAGGCGGGCCCGCTCGGGCAGCCCGGCCAGGGCTCTGCGTCGCCACGGATCCAGTCGCGCCGCGTGGCTGCGCGACTGCAACGCCCTCGCCGCCGCCATGAGTTCGGTCAACGGCATGGGATCGGCCGGCCGGGTCCTGGCCAGGTCCCCCGCCGTGAAGTGGATCCGGTAGACCATCGTTTCCTCCGGTGGCGGGCCGCGTGGTCAGGTGCGTTTGAAGAACTCCACCTCCGAGAGTGCGATGGCGCGGTCGGGGCCGGTGCCGGCGGCCTCCCGGACGGTGAGCTTCACCTGGGTGACGTCGCTGATCCCGGTCTGCACGGTCTGCGGGCCGGGCTGGTCGTTGAGCGGGACCTGCTGGGTGTGGACCGTGCCGTCCTTCTCGGTGACCTCCAGGGCGAGGACGACGGGGCGCGCCTGCTGCCGGAAGTGCTCCGGATCCACCGAGTCGCCGGTGTGGATGATCAGGTCCACCAGCCGGAACGGGGTGCGGAAGGAGAAGGTGACGGAGTCCCCGATCGCGGGTGCGCCCCAGTAGGTGTTGCTCAGGCCGTCGTCGGCCAAGGTGGCCGGATGGCCCTCGACGGCGGCGCTCGCCGAGGTGGCCGCGGGGGTGATCGGCGCGGTCTTGCGGAGCTTGTCCAGCACGTCCTGGAAGGCGACCTTGCCCGCCGGGTAGAGCAGGATCCCGGCGACCACCACGGCGATCAGCACGAGCAGCGCGATGGTGCGGCGCAGCGCGTTGCCCGAGCCGCCGATCCGCACCCGGCGCCGGAACGGCCAGCGGGTGCGCCACCAGGGCAGCTTCGGCGCGGCCTCGGTCGGAGTGAGCGGCGCGGCGCAGCGACGGCAGAACTTCCGCTCGGGCAGGTTCGGCGTGCCGCACCGGGGGCACGGCGGGCCGTCCTGGGTCTCGGCGGTCTCGGTGGGCCGGCTGACGGGGCGCGGTGCGACGGGCTTGGCGGGCTGGACAGCCACCGGGTCGGCCGACGCCCTCGGGGCGGGGGCGGGGGCCGGGGTCTGCGCGGGAGCCGGCCGTACGGGGGCGGTGCTCGGGCGCGGGGGTTCGGCGGCGGGCGGGGGTTGGGTCGCCGGGGGATCGGTCACGGGGGGCTCGGCGGGCCGGGCGGGTGGCTGCTCCGCCCTGGGCTCCTCCTTGCCCTCTGCTTCGGGTTCCGCCTTGCCCTCCGGCTTGGGTTCCGCCTTGGGCTCCGGCTCGGGCTCCGGCTTGGGCTCCGGCTTGGTGCGCGCGGTCCGGCGCGGGGCGCTCCGCCGGGTGGATTCGACGGGCGCGGGCGCGGGTTCCGGGACGGGTACCGGCGCGGGCTCGGGCTCGGCCCGCGCGGGGGCGGGCACCGCGACAGGCGCGGCCGTCGGCGCCGCCGTCGCAGCGGCGCCGCGCGACCAGCCGAGGTAGGCGCCGCAGTTGCCGCAGAAGTCGTCCCCCTCCCCGTTGGCCGTTCCGCATTCGGGGCACACCGGCATCCGTCAGCCCTCCGTTCGCCCGGGTGGGCCGGGCAGGATCTCCACCCGGCAGGTCAGATGGACCGGACAGCCCGCCCTCACGACGGACCGCACCTGGTCCTCGTCCGGCGCCGGTCCGCGCAGCGGCCAGACCCGGACCAGTACGTCGCCGCCCGGCGCGGGCGGCAACGGAGCGTCCGGGTCGGTGGACCAGGAGGCGCCGCCGCCGTCGACGATCTCGGCTCCGGCGCCGAGCACCAGCCGCAGCCGTTCGGTGAGGCCGCGGCGGGTGCCGCGCCAGCGGTGCAGCTCCACGGCGCGCTCGACCACCGCGCGGCGCACCTCCACCGGCCAGGCCGGGTCGACCTCCACCGCGACCCAGGAGGCCAGCCAGTCGAGGAAGTCGGCCGGCGCGAGGCCGGGCCGGAAGTAGGCGGGCAGGTTGTCCAGGGTCGCGAAGACCGGGGCGAGGACGGTGTCCAGGCCGGCCGTGAACCGCTGGGCGAAGTCGTCGTCGGCGAACAGCGCGGGCAGCAGTTCGCCGATCGGGTGCGGGCTGGGCAGTCCGGGGACCGCCGCGCGGCTCATCCGCGCCTCCCGATTCCCGGCGCGCGGTACTCGCTCATGACGTCCCGTCCTCGGCGGCCGCGGTGACCACGACCTGGTGCTGGTGGGAGAAGACCAGGGCGTCCGCCGGGACCTCGACCCGCTCGGCGGGCGCGCCCCGGCGTCCGGTGATCGGGTCGGCCGGGAACAGCCGCACCTCCTCGACGCCCGAGACCGCGGCGACCCGCTGGAGCACCGCGAACACCTCCCCGTACTGCACGGCCCGACCGAACGGCCAGCCCTCGCCGTCGGCGCCTCCGCGCAGCGGGTTGAGGTACCGGTACAGCGCGGCGAGTACCTCCTCGCGGACCCGGTCGGGGTCGGCGGAGCGGGTGGTGAGCCGGGCAACGACCGTCACCCCCTGGTAGGCGGGGGGCTGGACGACCAGCCGGGTGCCGATCAGCCGGCGCTCGTCGAGGGCGGTCGCGACGGCGGCCAGCACCTGCTCGTCGGGGATCAGCTGCTCGAAGCGCAGCCGGTCGCCCTCGTCCGCGACGGCGTCGGGGACCACCAGCACCCGTACCGCCCCCGCCTCCCCGCCGCCGGCGGGCACGCAGCTGATCCGGGCGGCGGACGGCGCGGCCTGCCGGGCGATCAGCTCGAAGTCCCCGGCGGTGACGGCACGTTCCTGCAGGCGCAGCTGGTGCGGGGCACGGGCCTTGGCGTTCTCCACGGTCTCGCCGTCGACCCCGCCGCGCGCCGCCTCCCGGTTGTCGACCCGGGCGATGTACGGGACGGAGCTGCGCAGCACGGTGACGGTGCCGCGGGCGACGTTGCCCGCGATCCCGCCGCCGGTGCGGTAGCGCGGGACGCGCAGCCGGGCGCCCTTGGGCGGCACGGCGCCGAAGGCCCGCAGGCCGCCGTCCGGTTCCCGGACCGCTGGCGGGAAGAGGAACTCGCCGGTGGTCGCGTCCAGCACCACGTGCCGGTCGGCGGGCGAGGACTCGCCGAAGTGCTCGACCAGCGTCCAGCGTTCCCAGCCCTCGCCGGCCGCGACCTCGACCACCGGGGGCTCGCCGTCGAGCAGCACCGGCGGCGGGGCCAGCGGGAAGCGCTGGCCCGCGA